>CAZMNL010000660.1:0-2337 GCA_964567525.1 uncultured Anaerolineaceae bacterium | reverse complement strand
GGAAACAAATCGGCGTGCCGCTGCGGGGGTTAGCTGGACGGTAGACTGGGCGCGAACCATCATGATGGTGCTGGCGGTATTGGGTATTCTGGTGGTCGGGTATATGTCCTGGGCGGAAGTGACCGGCAATGAGACGGTTTGTTCCAGCGCGGGCAATATCGACTGTGCCGCTGTGCAGGAAAGCGCTTACGCGCAGATCATGGGTTTCCCCGTCGCGCTGATGGGGCTGTTTGGCTATATAGCGATTCTGGCGGTGCTGGTGCTGGAAGACCAGATCGGATTTCTGGCGGCTTACGGGCGCACGCTGGTGGTTTCGATGGCGCTGTTTGGCGTGATGTTCCAGACGTACCTGATGTACATTGAGGCGGACGTGCTGGGCAAGTGGTGCCAGTGGTGCGTGATTTCGCATATCATCATCATCCTGCTGCTGTTCATTGGCGCATGGCGGCTGCAACGCTTCTTCAAGCCGCTGCGCGAGAAGTAGCGCAGGCTGAAACGCTCAAATCAACGGGCGGTCTGAGGGAACTCAGGCGGCCCGTTTTGGTAGCGATAAGCTTTAAGCGATTAGCGAAAAGCGGGCGGCAGAAGTCCTACACCGGTTGTAGGGGCGGCGGGTTTCCAAACCCGCCCAGGGCGACTTTCTAAAGTTGCCCCCACTGAAGGGGTTCGTCGCGCGCGCCGGTCGCTGCCTTTGCAGCCCCCTTTAGCGGGCTTACCCGCCTGGCGTGTAGCTGCGGGGTTTGAACCCGCAGCGTGGGGCGATGACCGCCGCTATGCACGAATCAAAAAACCGGGCGCGGTAGCCCGGTTTGTGGTCTGCATGTGGGGTAGGCTTACTCGCCCTGGTGCTGTTGCAGCGTGCGGGCGAAGATATCTTCCTGGTCTTCGCGGCGCTTGTTCTTCTTGCGGCGCTTGCCGCCCTTTTTGCTGTTGTCGGGCATTTCCATGCCGGAGTCTTCCATCGCGCGGCGCAGCGCAATTTCCATCGCGGTCGGGACATCTTCGTCCGGCTCGTCCGCCTGGATGGCGGCAGCGGTTTGCTGTTCTTCGAGCGCGCGCACGCTCAGGTCGATCTGCTTTTTGCGGCGGTTGACGCCGATGACCTTGACTTGCAGTTCGTCGCCGACGTTCACCACGTCGGAGGGATCGCCGACATAGCCAACAGCCAGTTCAGAAACATGCACCAGTCCGGGGCGTTCGGCACCGAGGTCAATGAATGCGCCGAATTTTTCCAGACGCACGACGGTGCCCGTGAAGACGCTGCCTTCCTTGATGTCGTTCCAGGTCACGTCGGGCGGCTTGATCATGGTTAGCCCGATGCGGCCCTTCTGCTTGTCAAGTTCACGAACCCAGACTGTAACCTCGTCGCCTTCTTTGACCACATCCGATACGTTTTTGACGTGACCTTCGGAAAGTTGCGAAATGTGGAGCAGCCCAGGCCGGCCAACGCCTACGTCAACCAGTGCGCCATACAGCTCGATCTTCTTGACAGTGCCTTTTAGCTCCATCTTGGGAGCCAGTTCTTCAACGGTGGTGGGCGCGATATTCTCGGTAGTCATAGGACGTGCTCCTTGCGTATCCGTGCCGGAGTGGGGACCGGCGAGTTCTCTCGTATGATTGGGCGGGATTATAACGATTTACACCCGCCGGGTCAACGGTCGGTTTGTGTGGGTTTGCGCAATTGTGCTTTTTGGCGCAGCAATTGGGACCGATTGCAGGGGGGATACACGCAAACGCCGGACCGCTGGATCAGCGGCCCGGCGCGACTGGATCAGGTTGGCGGTGGCGCGCAACGCCTAGCTCTCCAGGCGTTGCAGTTCGCCTTCAATGATGTCGCTGAAGACCTCGAACGGCTGCGCGCCGATGGCATACACCACGCCGTTGATCACAAAACCGGGTGTGCCGCGCAGCCCGTAGGCTTCTGCGGCGCGGAAGTCGGCGAGTACCTCGTCAAAGTAGCGCTGCTCATCCATGCAAACGCGGAACGACCCGGTATCCAGGCCGATATCATCGGCATAGGCGACCATCGAGTCGACGTTAAGCGGGGTCGATTCCTGGTTGTTGAGCCGGTCAAAAATCCGGTTGTGCATTTCCCAGAAAGCATCCGGGTCCTGTTCCTCGGCGCATTCGGTCGCCAGCGCCGCGATCAGCGATTCCTCGCCGAAGATCGGGAAGTCGCGGTAGACGAACTTCACCTCGTCGGGGTAGGCTTCGAGAATGCGCGGCAGCGTTTCGGCGTACCAACGCCCGCAGAAGCCGCATTGGAAGTCCGAAAATTCGACGATTACAACCGGGGCATCCTCCGGCCCCAGGAAGGCGTCATCTTCTTCGGCGACT
>CAZMNL010000659.1:1144-2337 GCA_964567525.1 uncultured Anaerolineaceae bacterium | reverse complement strand
GGAAGGGGACTTCATCGAGATGCCGTCGCACATGCGCCGCCCCGCGCGCCGTCGCCCCACCCTGCGCGACGCGATCCCCGATGCGCCCGAAGAACAGTGGGCCGACCAACCCACGCAGCCCGAACCGCTCGAATGGGCCGCATCCGATGACTTCGCGGACACGTTCCACGACGCGCCGGAACCGGACCACGACGACGCCGATCCGGGCGAGGCATTCGGGGACCTCGATCAGGATGACAGCAACCTGGATTGGTAGGTTTGGCGGGGCGTATGGACCACCGCGCGCCCCGGTTTATCCAGGTTCCTCGCACGGATACTCACCGAGGATCATGAGCATCTGACGGTGCTTGACGCGGCTCTCTTCATTAATTCGCAGTACGGCAATGGTCGCGCGTCCTTCCGGGCTAACGCCGCTCAGTGTCGCATCAGAATTGATCTGAAAGTGATCGATCCATGTTTGTTTACGGGGATCGTACAGCTTGGTAGCCTCGCCTGTCGTCGGGTCAAGCGCGGCAACATTCGGCCCTTTGAAGCCATTGCATTTCAAACAGGCTAAACAGAGATTGTCAATGTCATCAGAACCGCCGTGCTTAACGGGAATCACATGATCGATCTGGAATTTTGCCAGGCGATCACTCTCCGCAACCCGGCAGTATTCGCAGCAATCACCGGCTAATTCACGAATATGTTGGCGCTGTTGAGGGGAAACGGTCACCGATCAGTTTTCCGCAACTTGAGTCTGGTCTTGGCCTTGAGCAGCGCCATCATTTCATCGGCCCGCATGAAGTCGTACAACTCCTGCTGCTCATCGAACGTCAGGTCTCCCTCGCCGTTACGCTCGACCAGCCGATCAGCCCGCGCCTGAAGATCATCCGGCAGGTGATAGGCGATGACCTCTTCCGGCGTGGGATCCGACGCCAGGAAATCGGTGATCACATCAAAAACCGTCTGTGTTGCTGTACTTTGCATGATGATATCTCCACAGTTGATGCTTTCTATTCTATCATCGTTCCCGCCGAACTTGAACGGAGAACCGAAGGTCTTCAGTTCAAGTCACCTACCCACCGCGCCCGCCCGCGCAGCGACACCGGCAAATCCCCGATTTCACAGGCGACTGACCACTTGAACCGGGGACTCGGGTCTTCAGTTCAAGTCACCTACCCACCGCGCCCGCCCGCGCAGCGACACCGGCA
>CAZMNL010000659.1:0-1044 GCA_964567525.1 uncultured Anaerolineaceae bacterium | reverse complement strand
AATCCCCGATTTCACAGGCGACTGACCACTTGAACCGGGGTCTTGGGTCTTCAGTTCAAGTCACGCCCACACACCGCGCCCGCCCCACTCGGCAAAACTGACAAATCCGCGATTTCGCCAAGTTCCTGACACAACGATACAATCATGCTATCATGGTGCTGATGCAGTACTCTGGGCACGGTGCCGCGTGCAGCGTGCCCCGGACGCTATCCGGGCGTCTCTCTTCCAAACGACAATACCATGCCCGCGTGTGCGGCACACCATTCCGGCAGGAGCCGGAGCCGCGCCTGTTACGACGGGCACTCAGAGAAGGAAATCCAACGATCATGAAAGACCTCTTTGAAAAAACCAAGTCCTTCACCCGCGCGAAAGAAGCGACGGAACTCGGCCTTTACCCGTACTTCCAGCCGCTTCAGGACTCGGACGCGACGACCGCGATCTTCCGGGGGAAAGAAGTGGTGATGATCGGCTCCAACAACTACCTGGGGCTGACCACCGATCCGCGCGTGAAGGCCGCGGCGCAGGACGCACTGGAACGTTTCGGTTCGAGCTGCACCGGCAGCCGCTTTCTGAACGGCACGCTGGAATTTCATCTCGAACTGGACCGCCGCTTAGCCGATTTCGTCGGCAAAGAGGCCGCGATTGTGTTCTCGACCGGCTACCAGACCAACGTCGGCACGATTCAAGCGCTGGTCGGGCGTGGGGATTACGCGATCCTGGACAAGGACGATCACGCCAGTATCGTAGACGGGTGCTTTATGGCGCGCGGTATGTCGCAGGCCGAGATGAAACGCTTCTCGCACAACGACCCCAGCAGCCTGGAAGCCGTGCTCAGCAAGCTACCTGCTGACTCCGGCAAGCTGGTGATCGTGGACGGCATCTACAGCATGGGCGGGGATATTGCGCCGCTGCCGGAACTGGTCGAGATCGCCAAGCGGCACGGCGCGCGTATCATGGTCGATGACGCGCACAGCCTCGGCGTGCTGGCCGACGGGCGCGGCACGGCGGCGCACTTCGGCCTTGACCTCTACGTGAAGGACGATG
>CAZMNL010000658.1:0-2338 GCA_964567525.1 uncultured Anaerolineaceae bacterium | reverse complement strand
TAGGGATCGATCACGTTTTCTTCCAGCACGCCCGCCGCCGTGACGATCTTCCACACCGAGCCGGGCGGGTACAGCGCGCTGATCGCGTGGTTGACCAGCGGGGTCAGCGGGTCATCCAACTGGTTGAAGTAGTAGTCGGCGTCGATGGCGCGGGCGAAGCGCGTGTTGTCGTAGTTCGGGTAGCTGACCATCGCCAGAATCTCGCCGTTGCGCGGGTCCACCGCGATCACGACACCCTGCTGTGTGCGCAAACGCTGTTCTTCGGCGTTGACAATGCCGATCCGCCGCACCAGCGATTCCTGCGCGGCGGCCTGTAACTCGGTGTCGAGCGTGAGCTGCACGCTGATCCCTGGGCGGCGCGGGCTTTCGGCCACGAGTTGGAGCTGCTGCCCGGCCACGTCCACGACCCAGGTCTGCGTGCCGCGCTGCCCGGCGAGATCGTCCTCGAAGAAGCGTTCGATCCCGGCGTAGCCGATGCGGTCGAAGGCTGGGTCATAGCCCAACTCGCGCAGCCGTATTTCTTCTTCCGGGCCAATCGGCCCCAGGTAGCCGACGACGTGCGCGGTCAGCGCGCCGGTCGGGTATTCGCGCACGGAGGCGACCTGCACCGAGACGCCCGGCATAAAGGCGGCCTGTTCCAAAATCTGCGCCATGACCTCGTAGGGTACGTCGGTGGCGACGACTACCGGGCGAAACGGTGCGATACCGCGCCCCTCGGTGACGAGTTCGTCCAGGCTGCGTTCGTTGGTGCGTCCGGCGGCGTTCGCCGTTGCGCGCGTGGCGGGCACATCCACCAGCGCCGACAGCCGGTTATAGACCGTCAGGATGTCGCTCGGATTGTCGGGCAGTCCGGCGGGGGTGATGGTGACGTTATACGCGGGGTCGTTGCGGGCCAGCGAAACGTCGTTGCGGTCGAGGATCACGCCGCGCGGGGCGGGTTGCAGCACGACCTGCAAGCGGTTTTCCTGGGCGTCTCCTTCGAACTGGTCGCCCTGCGCGAATTGCAGTTCCGCCATGCGCAGCACCAGCACGATCAGCGAGAATACGATAATCGCCTGGAAGAAGACCAGACGCCAGCCCTGGAACGGCAGCAGTCGTCGGTTCATGGTTCACACCCTCTAAACGCTAACTTTGCATTTCCTACCAGTACAGAGTCAAAAAGGCTTACGTCAGGGGTGCATTCCAGAATGGGGGCAGAATTTTTTCACCACAGAGAACACAGAGATCACGGAGAAATTATGGGAGAAAACCCTAAAAAAACACGGGACGGTTTGCGGCCCCGTTCACGGAACAGATACTCTCTGACAGCCTCTTTTTTTCCTTAAAAATCTCTGTGTTCTCCGTGTACTCTGTGGTGTATCTTTTTGCCCCGAATTTGAAACGCACCCTTACGTCAGGGCAGGTTTGGAAACCCGCCCCTACAAATTGCGCGTGATGTGAGACTCAAAAGAATTCCATGCCCCACCTCACTCCAACCGGACGCGGCGCGGGGTCAGCCAGAAGTGCAGCATCCCCATCAGCCGGAACACCGGCAGGATCAGGATCATGTTGTAGACCATCGTCGGCACGGTCACGACCAGCAGCCCGCGCCCCAAGGGGACACTGACCCCCACCATTTGCAGCGCCAGCAGTACGCCCAGATGATAAATCAGCGTGCCGAGCGCGGCAACCAATGGCGGAATCAGCACGTTTCGCCGCGAAATCTGCCCGAACGCCATATCCGCCAGAAACGCGACGATCACCAGCCCCAGCGCGGACGTGCCCAGCGGCGCAATCGAGAACATATCTTGCAGCACGCCGCCGATCACGGCCCACAGCAGCGCGTCGCGCACGTCCACCAGCAGCGCCCAGGACACCACCAGCAGGAACACGAGGTCCGGCGCGCCGTTGCCGATGCGCAGTTCGGCCATCACGGTCGCGTTGAGGACCGCCGCCAGGATCAAAATCGGGAGGCCGATGTAACGTGTCATGTGTAAGCCGTAAGCTGTAAGCTGTAAGCTGTAAGCTGTAAGCTGTAAGCCGTAAGCCGTAAGCTGTAAGCTGTAAGCTGTAAGCCGTAAGCCGTAAGCGATAAGCTGTAAGCTGTAAGCTGTAAGCCGTAAGCTGTAAGCTGTTTTTCGCTCTACGGCGCTGCTTCCTCGTCCTGTTCAAACACCGATAAATCCACCGGCTCGAAGTTGATGATCACCTGCACGATTTCCAGCCGGTTAAAGTCCACCAGCGAGCGCACGCGCGCCTGCTGGTACAGTTCGTTTTCCGAGAGGCTGACGCTGAGCACCTGCCCGACCACGAGGTCCGCCGGGAGCGTCTGGCCCAGGCCGTTGGTCAGCACCAGGTC
>CAZMNL010000657.1:1316-2340 GCA_964567525.1 uncultured Anaerolineaceae bacterium | reverse complement strand
GCCTCGCCCGACGGTGAATCCGTCGGGCTACATATCCGCTGGACCGCAAAGCGGCCCGCTGATCACGTGTTTAGCCCCGTTCACGGGGTGGCCGACATATAGCCCGGCGATTTGATCGCCGGGCGCAGGGCGATCACCGCGCGCTTATCTTGACAGCCATGCGGGGTAAGCGGAAGTCCCCCCCCAAAAAAACAGTGACGCGGAGCGCCACCGTTTCCGGTTATGCTCCGCGTCACTGGGTTGCGGTCGTGTTGTCAGGCGCGACGGGTGCGCGTCTAAGCGGCAACAGTCGCCTCCTCTCCGGCTTCCGTGCCGGATACCTCTTCGCCGCGCAGCCATGCCAGCGCGTCGGCCTCGTTGTCGAAGTGCAGGGCTTCGTGCATGTAGAAGTCCTTGCCCGGCAAACCCTGGCACACCAGTTCGGACACCATCGGGCCGGTGAACGCGGTCTGCGGCAGCATGGCGCGCACGCGGCAGAACTCGCGCAGGTTGTCGCCCGGCGACGAGCCGGTCAGGTCGATCAGCAGCTTACCGCGATACTGCTTGAGGAACGCGCGCAGTTGGCGGCTGTCCTCTGCTGTGATCGGGCCTTCATGCCGGACCTTGATAATGCCTGAATCAACGCGTGAAAAGAAATACATAGCACGCACCTCCTTTGTAGGTTAAGTATAGTTTAAGCCCATTTAACCTTTCTGGCAAGTATTTTTTACTGAATATGATCAATTTCCCATAAATCAGGTAAAATGTATTTAACTCTTTGTGACGAAAAGCACAATCCCCGGCCCGTCAAGCGCACCTGTATTCTGCTTGCACGGAAGCGCGTCCCCCACTACCATTAGGGCACAGGGGGCGAACCGGATGCGCCCTGCGCCCTGACAACACAAAAGGCGGC
The DNA here is from genome assembly GCA_964567525.1 of uncultured Anaerolineaceae bacterium. GTDB lineage: Bacteria > Chloroflexota > Anaerolineae > Aggregatilineales > Aggregatilineaceae > CAYRNY01. The sequence continues at coordinate 1,448 of CAZMNL010000657.1, read as the reverse complement.
GAATCCCATGCACAAAGTCAATGTTTCGGTCCCGGCGGTCAGTACCAACGTCGGCCCCGGCTATGATGTCCTGGGGCTGGCGTTGAACCTGCGCAACGTGATCGAGATGTACCTGGCCGATAATGACCAGCT
>CAZMNL010000657.1:0-1306 GCA_964567525.1 uncultured Anaerolineaceae bacterium | reverse complement strand
ACCAGCTTCGCATCGACCTGTACGGCGAAGGCGCGGACGCGCTGCCCGCCGATTTTCATCACCCGGCCATGCGCGCCGCGATCCGCCTGTTCCAGAGTTTGGAGCAGGCCCCCGCCGGGCTGCACGTGCGCTGCACCGGCACTATCCCGCTGGATGTCGGACTCAGCGGGCGGGCGACGCTGGTCGTTGCCGGGCTGGTCGGCGCGAACAACCTGCTCGGCAGCCCCTACACCCACGACCAGTTGATCCGCATGGCAGCGGAGATCACCGGGCAGCCGGAAGCGGTCGTCACGGCGATGCGCGGCGGGCTGGGCATCTGCGCGACCGGCTCCGGCCCCAACGAGTTGTATTACCGCGCGCTGGAGATCAAGCCGCAGCGCGTCGTGATCGCCATCCCGCAGATCGCCGACTACACGCCGCGCCTGCGCGATACGCTGCCGCACGCCGTCCCGATGGAAGATGCGATTTTCAACGTCGGGCACACCCTGCTGCTGATCGAGGCGCTGCGCACCGGCAGCCTGGGCCTGCTCCAACATGCCATCCAGGACCGGCTGCACGAACCCTACCGCGTGCATCACATCCCCGGTTTCGACGCGGTGAAAGCTGCCGCGCACGAGGCGGGCGCGGTCGCTGTGACGCTGTGCGGGGCCGGGCCAGCGCTGATGGCGTTCGCCAACGTCAATCACCAGAGCATCGAAACCGCGATGCAGGGCGCGTTTGCACAGGCGGGCGTGGCGGCCCGCACGTGGTCTTTGGGCGTGGATATGCAGGGCGTGGTGATCAGCGTGGTGGAGTGAGCGCAACATGAGATTCAACAAAATAACCGCGAAGACTTATTTCGGAACAGGAGCACAACATGTCTACCTACACCATCGAAAAACTACCGGGTGAGCCGATTTTGTTATTCACGGCGCACAGAGACTACGATGTTTCCGTCGATATCGTCAAAGCAGCCGCAGAGGTCAACCAACTGCTTGACGAGTTGGGTGAGCCGGTGTTCTTCGTACAGGACCTGATGGCGGTGGTCATTGATGTCGATGATATGCTGGTAGGATCAAACACGGCAGGGGGCAGCGAAACCGCCACATTCCGCCACCCGAATATCCGCGAGGTCGTGGCCGCCACGCAGGACCAAATGCTGCGTATGGCGCTCGAAGGCATGGCGAACGAAACCTATGGCAACGTGCGCGTGTCGCTGTTCGATAACATAGACGACGCTATGGCCTACGTGCGCAGCGCTTAGGCCGCGCCATGACCAACGACTCGCTGCTGTGGCGTGCCGTCTTATGGCTGCGCCCGCAAATTC
>CAZMNL010000656.1:0-2342 GCA_964567525.1 uncultured Anaerolineaceae bacterium | reverse complement strand
CCGCCCGACGGTGAATCCGTCGGGCTACATGTCGGCCACCCCGTAAACGGGGCTAAACGTGCGTGCAGCGGGCCGCTTTGCGGTCCAGCAGATCGTTAGCCCGGTCCATTCAGGGCCGGGCAAAGGGCGATCACCGCACCCGCCCTTTTACTGACAACTGATAACTGAAAACCAGGAGACACACATGGGACTGAAACCCGATCACTGGATTCGCAAGATGGCACGTGAACACGGCATGATCGAACCGTTCGTCGATGGGCAGGTGCGCGACGGCGTGATCAGCTACGGGCTGTCCTCGTATGGCTACGATATCCGCGTGGCCGACGAGTTCAAAATCTTCACCAACGTTCACAGCACGATTGTCGATCCGAAGAACTTCGACCCGCGCTCGATGATCGATTTCCAGGGCGAGGTATGTATCATCCCGCCGAACTCGTTTGTGCTGGCGCGCACGGTCGAATACTTCCGTATACCACGCGGCGTATTGACCATTTGCCTCGGAAAAAGCTCTTATGCAAGGTGTGGGTTAATAGTAAACGTAACGCCCTTCGAGCCGGAGTGGGAAGGCTTCGTCACGCTGGAGATCAGCAACACGACGCCGCTGCCCGCCAAAATCTACGCCAACGAGGGCATTTCGCAGGTGTTGTTCTTCGAGGGCGACGAGGTGTGCGAAACGTCCTACGCGGACAAGAAGGGCAAATACCAGGGCCAGCAGTCCATCGTGCTGCCCAAGATTTAGCGCGCGTGCGGAATTTAGAGGCCGTTTGATAACCTCACCCCCCTCTCCAAGCACGTTGGAGAGGGGGAGCCGGTCGGCTCAAGCCGGTCGGCTGCCACATCCAAGACCCGCTGAAGGGGTCGAACGCGGGGCCGGGACATTCCCCATAGCCCCTTCAGTGGGCTTACCCGCTTTTTTGTCTGGCTGCGGCGCTTGAGCAGCGATCCTCCTTATTCGAAGCGCAGCAGCAGATCGCCGTACAGGACCAGGCCATTCGTCGCCGTTTGGCCCAAATAGCCGCTGTCGGGCGTCGTGGGACCGCGCCTTAGAATGCCATAGTCCTCAGCGGACAGCTCGCCGATCACCACCGGCTCGCCCCCAAACGGGATCGGGACGGCGCTCAGCGGCACGCTGTCCGCTTGCGGGTTGTGTGGCAGCGTGAACAGCGCGCGACCATCCGGCGACAGCATGGCGATAGTGGGCAGCGTGTTGAACTCGCTGAAGACCTCACTTTTGTTGGCGAACCGGTCGTAGTCGATCAGGGGGACGATATCGCCGGTGGTGGCGTCAATCAGCAGGTAATTGCGCGACTCTGGATCGGTGGCGTACATGGGATTTTCGTTAAACGTCAGCAGATGCGCCCCGTCCGGCGTCCAGGCGATTTGCATGGGAATCAGCAGAGGAAGCGTGCTCCATGCGGGCAGGACGGCTTCCAGCGCCTCCGCGCTGACGAACGGTTCCAGCGTGCCGGCCTGCGGATCGATCATCCAGATCGGGTTGGCGTCCGGCATGGCGATCTTTTTAGGCAGCAGCGCGATCCGCGATCCGTCCGGTGAGAAGGCCGCTTCAAGGTTGCTGTTGATGTTAAAATCCGTCAGCGTGCCGGGCAGGTCGAGCACGTGTTCCGGGTCGCCGCTGCCGCCCACCAGCCGGTACATGGCGGTGAGAAGCCCGTCTTGCACCGGGTCGTATGTGGTGCGCAGAAAATACAGGTCGCCGTTGGGGTGCCACAGCGGAACGTGGTCAAGCTGTGCATCGTCCAGGTCCCACCTTCTTGGGTCGGCATCGTCCGGCGTGAGGTTGGTCACGGTCAGCGTATCGAGTTCCAGCCGCCACAGGTCGCTTTCGTATCGACGTAGCAGGAAATCCTCATGCCCGGCAAGGGCGGTTCCGTCCGGCAACCACGTCGTGTGCATCCACCGGGTAAACGGTGAAGCCTCTTCGGGGTCGAGGGTGTTACAGGTCAGGTCGTCGCTTGCCAGGGTCAGCGCGCAGGCGAACCAGAGGCTTTCCCGGCTGCCTTCGATTACCTTGTCATAGACCCCACTGGCGACGATACGATCCCCGGCGGGCGCAAGCCACAGGGCATAAATACGCGAAATGTTCCGTTCCGAAGTTTCGTCCGTTTCGCCCTCATCAAAAAAAGCGAGAATATGCGCCTCGATCTCCTCGCGGATGTTGCGTACCTCGACCAGCCGCCACGCCCCGTAATCATCCTGGGCGGCGACCTGTGGCACAGTCGATATCGATGGCTCGGAAGATGACTGCGAGAGCAGCGCAACCACCGCGATCAGCGCAACAAGCGCAATCAGCACAACTCCCACGAACCCGTATTTCAGTCGGT
>CAZMNL010000655.1:0-2342 GCA_964567525.1 uncultured Anaerolineaceae bacterium | reverse complement strand
CAGATTTCCAGATTCACCTCACCCCAAACCCCTCTCCACACGCGGAGAGGGGCTTAAAAACGGACCTCGCCTCCCCCTCTCCGGAGGCTGGAGAGGGGGTCGGGGGGTGAGGTAAAGCAAAAAGAGAAAATCAGTCGTCCGCGCCTTCGTCCAGCAGCGGCAGCCGGATAATTACGCGCGTACCCGCGCCGGGCTGTGACTCAAGCTGTACGCTGCCATTATGAATGTCAACAATGCTCCTGGTCAGCGTCAGGCCAATGCCAATGCCCTGTTGTTCCAGGTTCTTACGGTCCACCTGGTAGAACGGATCGAAGACGTGCATCTGCTCCGGACCCGGAATACCGGCCCCCTGGTCCGTGACCGTAATGCGCAGCATCCCGTCCTGTACCGTCTGTTCCAGCAGGATCGTGCTTTCTACCGGGGCGAGCATAATGCCATTGTGCAGCACTTCCGCCAGCGCGTGAACCAGCGCTATTTTTTCGGCGCACAGCAGGGCTTCCGGCGCGTCCATCTCGACCCGTATCGCCACCTGACGCCGCCGGTAATCCCACTGCTGCGCACGCGCGACCGCATCCTGGACCACCACACCCACCGGCACCGGCTGCGACATATTGCTGATATCGTCCCCCAAAACCCCGGACTGCAACTGCACATACAGCACCATCTGCTCGACCAGCCGGTACATACGCACGCTGCCATGCTGCATCATGTCCAGCATGTCACGAATCTGGTCGGGTTCCAGCCGGTCGAACTCGTGCGCCAGCATATCCGACACCATCGTGATCGAAACCAGCGGCGTGCGCAACTCGTGCGCGACCATCGTCGAGAGCGTGCGCTGCGCGCTGCTGAGCGACTGGCGCAGCCGTTCGATCTCGCGCATCCAGGCCCGCGCCCGCGCGATTTTGCTGCGAATGATCAGCAGCAGCCGGTCCTGGTCCAGCGGCTTGATCAGGTAATCGTCCGCGCCCAGCGAATAGCCCGTTTCCAGGTCTTCCATCTGGTCCCGCGCCGTCAGGAAGATGAACGGAACCCGCAGCCAGCCCGGACGCTGGCGCACCTGCCGGTAGAAGTCGAATCCGTCCATGCCCGGCATGGCGATATCGCTTACGATCAGGTCGGGCAGCGTATCGGCTTGTTCCAGCAGGGCCAGCGCTTCCTCGCCGCCGGTCGCCAATAACACCCCGTACTCTTCCATGCGGAGCAGCCGCGCCACACTGCGCAACAACGCCTCGTTATCGTCCACGACCAGGATCGTCGCGCCGGGTTCCTGGTTTGCCGCCTGCTGATTTTCGTGACTGCCAACGGCCATCACATTCCCCACTTCGTATTCTTGCTGCATCATCTCAATCCTTTTTTTCGCATTGCCCGCCAACAATGCGTTATATCACATTACGATAACACGTTATATTGTCGTGATGACAGACTACAATTTTATTATATCTTAATTCACACGTTTAACAACCAGAACGCATGACCTATCCCCCGCCGCTCAATCCGTTGCGCCGGGGAAAGCTTCTATGCTATAGTGCAAGTAAACGGGGAGGAACTTAAAATCTCATGAAAATGATCATTGCTGTGGTTCAAGACCAGGATGCTGACGAAACCATCAAGAGCATTACCGCCGCCGGGTACCGCGTCACACGGGTTGCCAGCACGGGCGGTTTCTTCAGCACGGGCAATACCACGCTGCTCAGCGGTGTGGACGATAGCGAAGTGGACAATGTGATCGCCATAATGAAGGAAACCTGCCAGCGCCGCACACGCCTGATCCCCGCCGGACCGAACATCATCGAGTCGGCGGCGATGATGGGCGCGTTCGTCGAAGTCGAAGTCGGCGGCGCAACGGTATTCGTGCTGGATGTCGAACACTTTGAGCAAACCTGACGGCGGCCCCCAATGACGACACACACACCCCCTAACAAACTGGTGCTGGTCATCCTGCGCCGCGACCGCCATAATGACCTGCTGCAAAAACTGCTCGATGCCGATTTTCACGTCACCGAGTTCAGCAGCACGGGCGGCTTTCTGCGCCGCCACAGCACCACGCTGCTGATCGGCGTCACCGAAGACCGTGTCGCGGACGCCCTGGCGCTGGTGCGCGCCAACTGCCCCACTCCGCCCGACGCCGACGAGCACGTCGCCACGATCTTTGTGCTCAAGGCGCGGCAGTTCGTGGCCGTGTAAGCCACCCAATATCACCGGCAAAAAACAGCGCCCGGCGGAGCCTATCCCCGCCGGGCGTTTTTGGTTTGGCTCACGTCAAGAATCCGTGCGTTTGATTCGTAGGGGCGTATTGCCATACGCATCAAGTTAAGAGTGATGGTGTTCGAACGGGTGCCGTC
>CAZMNL010000654.1:0-2348 GCA_964567525.1 uncultured Anaerolineaceae bacterium | reverse complement strand
GCTGATAATCGCGCTGTCACTGGGCGTCTCGGCGTGGAGCGCCTCACAGTCGGCGGCGAGATCGTGCAGGTGCGTGGCGAAGATCGCGCGCGCGCCGACCATGCGCAGCGCCCGCACCACGTCCCGCGCCAGGTAGAGACTCTCGCCGGGGCTGGTGCTGGAAAGTGACTCGTTCATCAACACCAGGCTGTGGCGCGTGGCCTTGCGAAAGATCGCGCTGAGCCGCTGCGCTTCCTCACCCAGCCGCCCGACTCCCGCGTCGGGCCGTTCTTCGACCGGGAAATGCGTGTAAACGTTGTCCACGAGGCTGATGTGCGCGTCCGTGCCGGGCACGAACAGTCCCGCCCCGGCCAGCACATGCACCAGCCCGACCGCCTGCGTATAGGTGGTTTTGCCGCCCTGGTTCGGGCCGGTCAGCACGAAGATACGCCCGTCGTCGTCGAAGCGTATATCGTTGAGTACGATATCGCCGTGCAGGTCCGGCGCGTGGGGCGCGTCACCGTTCGCGTCACCGTTCGCGTCGCCGTTCGCGCCGTTATCATGCGTTCCGGCCCCGCACGTGCTGAGCAGGCGCAGCGCCAGGTTGATGTTATACGCCGCCGTGACCGTGCAGGTACGCGCCTCAGTGGGCGCGATCTCCGGGCGGCAGGTGGGCAGCCCGGCGGCGTGCAGCCGGGCGATCAGGTGCGCCGCGCCCAGGTAAAAAGCCAGTTCCGCGCCGATGTCGTCCAGAAAGTTGACGCTGACTCGCACGTAACGCCCCAGTGCCGACGCGACCGGGCGCACGGCCTTTTTGGTGACTTCAGCGAGATCGCGGAACAACGGGTACATCATCGGGTTGTCGGGCCGCACGCCGGGGATGCCCTGCGGGATCAGCCCGCCGGGGCTGGCGCTGTGCAGCGGCGCGATGCCCTCCCAGCGTTCGTCATCGGCGCGTCTGCCGAACAGTACGCCCAGCAGCGACCCACCCGCACCCTCGAACTTGTGATTGTTAACCGCCAGCAGCGTCGCCTCGACCGGGCGAAGCTGCTCGTCCAGGTTGATACCAATCGTGATGCTGGTGATGCCGCGCACCTGCGCGATCATCTCCGGCAGTTCGGCGGCGAGCTGCTGGAAGGTTTCCTCGCGCGCAATCGCCGCGACACGCTCGCGCAGCGCGACCAGCCCCGCCGCGCGCAGCCGTCCCCCGTGCTGCACGAAGACCGCGTTCAACCCGCTGACCACCTCGACATACGTTTCCAACTGCCCGACACGCCACACGATCTCGTACAGCGCCGCCTGTCCCGGTCGCGCGGAAAAGCTGTAACTGTCCAATTCCTGGATGCGCGGCAGCATGGCGGCCAGTTCGCGCGCGAATTCGGCGTGATCCAGCAGATCGGCCAGCACGTCCTGCCGGTAGTGAACCACGTCGGGATCGTCACACAGGCTCAGCAGGATATCGCGGATCGCGTCGTGGTAGCCGTGCGCCGCACCGAGCGCGCTCGCCAGCCGGTCGAGGTCGAGATCGGCGGCGGCTTCGCGGTCCAGGCGGCGCGGGGCGCGCCCGATGACGCGCGGGCGGTCGGCGGGCCACAGCAGGCTTAGCGGGATGTTTGGGGCAGCAGTTGGCATCAGGACTCCGGTTGGGGTTGGCGGAAATGTGCGTGATTTTTGCGCAGATTGTACGGGTTTTGCGGGGGGATATCCAGTTGCAAGTCCTTAATAAGATTTTGCGCATTTTATACGGTGTCCCGTGTGCGGACCGGTCCATTTTAGTATCGCGCAGACCACGCGGGATATCAAACCGCAGCTTAACAATACGTGCGCAGGTGTCACAAATTGACAATCGGCGACGAAACATGACAATTGGCAGCGAAACCGGGTATTTTGTTCGCGTGTAGGTACGGAATTACGCAGGTGTGTGATATAGTGGGAAAATGTTCTATCCATCACACACACGAGGTGACTTATGAAGTACTGCCCGAACTGCGGCAAAGAAATCGACGAAAAAGCGTTTGTCTGCGTGCATTGCGGAGTCAAGCAGCCGGGGACCGGCGGTGGTTCCGCGCTCGACCTGGACTTAGGCGAAAAGAATCGCATGGTTGCGGCGCTGCTGGCGCTACTGCTGGGCGGTATCGGCGCTCACAAGTTTTACCTGGGCCAGACGAACACGGGGATTGTTTACCTACTTCTTCTTGTGACGACCATTTCAATCTGGCTGAGCCTGATCGATGGAATTGTCCTGCTCAGCATGAGCGATGAGGACTTCACGGCGAAGTACGGCTAGCGGCGCTGAGTGCCTAAAAAAGCACCGCCAAGCTGGGCAACTTCGAGATTCAGGACTTCATGCGCCACGCCTTTGAGCGCGT
>CAZMNL010000653.1:0-2353 GCA_964567525.1 uncultured Anaerolineaceae bacterium | reverse complement strand
GATCACGCCCTCATCGTCAGGATACAGCGCCAGCGGGTAGATGTGCGCCTCGACCAGATCCTGGAAAAAGTGCGTGCCATAGGCCATTTCCGGCTCGCCGCCGCCGTGCTTGCGGTAGGCCACCTCGATCAGCGCGCGGCTGTTGAAGATGTCCGCATACGTGACCTTGACGCCCAGATTCAGGTCCGATGTGCCCCAACGCCCCGGCCCCATCAGCACAAACCGGTGATGGCGCAGCGCCTCGTTGACGCGCCCGATCACGCGCCCGACCTCTAAGCGGCGCTCGTGGTCGGTGATCGCGTGGTAGGCGCGCGGCTTGACGTACACGATATAGCGCACCCCTTCCACCACGCCATCGGGAATCAAGCGGTTGGCGGAGAATAACTGGTCCTCAGGTGGGATGTTCTTCGGTACGCGGCGGCGCGTGCTGGTTTCCTGCTCGCGCAGCGGGCGGCATTGCAGCAGCGACACGGTGAAATCCAGTGACGGATAGGTGTTGTGGACCTTGATCGCGTACTCGATATCGACCGGGCAGCCGTAACAGCCTTCCAGCGTGGTGAGCAGGTTCCGCATGGTGGAGGTGAACGCGGTATCCGCTGCCAGCCCCTCAAAGGTGAAGACCAGGTCTTCCGGGCGGATGGTCGAAGGGCGCGTGACAAAACGTTCGAGGTGCTGGCCGGTATCGTGCGAGGCGACATACTTCAGCACCGGGAAATCCACGTCGATCACCTCGCGGATCGGCAGGGTTTCAAATGTGTTCTGTTCAATGTTGATCACGTCGATCAACTGCTGCGAGTAGCGGCGCAACTGCTGTACGCGCGTTTCCGGGCGCAGATGCGGGTGCGAGAGCGCCACCAGGCGCGGGTAATCGGACCCGGCGCGGTCTACCGCGCGCGTGCCGATCCCGCACACCATGCGCAGCAAGCCATCCTCACGCCGGATTTTGGGACTCCAGCGGAACGGGTTCCGGCTGTAGCCCACCCCGGCGATCACCGGGAAGAAGTGCGGCCCGAAGGACTCACCCTCGACCGTCTGGATCAGGATCGCCATGCGTTCGTCAAAGTCCACCAGCCCCATACGCTGCCGGTAAATCAGCGCGTCCGGGCTGAGCGTGCTGGCGTAGATCATCAGGATCGCGTGCTTGGCCGCTTTGAGGTTTTCTTCCGGCGTGTCGTGATTGGGCAGAAAGAAGCTGTCGTACTTGCCCGCGAAAGCGGTCGTGAAGCTGTCTTCGAGCAGGCTGGACGAGCGGAAGATCAGCGGCTTGTTGCCGATCTTCTCAAGGATCGCGCGCAGTTGATCGACGATGTAGTCGGGCAGTTCGGCCCGTTCGTATTTCTCGCGGATTTGCGGCGCGTCGGCGATGATCTCTTCGCGCGATTTGTACTTCTGGTTCATGATCGCGTGGAAGCCGTTGAGTTCATGCACCTCGTAGAACACATCCGAGCCGACATAGTACGAGTCGGGGATCGTGATGCTGTGGGGGTCTACGCCGGTGGGTTCGCCCGCGTTTTGCAGCAGTTTCCAGGCCAGCAGCATTCCGGCAGCCTTGCCGCCGATTTTGCCGCGCCCGATGCGCCGCGCACGGACTGCGCGTAAGTCCTCAATGGTGAAGACTTCCTTCGCCAGCCGCACAAATTCCAGGTGATCGCTGATCATGGCCTTGATCAACACCACGATGATCTCGCGCAGGTGGTGCTGCACCGCAGCGCGCTCACCTTCGGGCATGGCTTCGTAACGCTCGCCCTCAGCGAACAGCAGTTCCCAGGGCGCGATCTCCGGGTTGAAGGTCAGCACGACCTCGCGGTCCGGCGTGCGGCGCTGCAAGACCTCGCCGAGAATCTGCTCAAACAGGCTGTGCGGCAGGTTGTAGGCGAAGTAGAAGTCGGTCAGGTGGGCGCGAATGTAGCGCACGCGCTTATCCCAGTCGGACGGCGATTCTTCGTAGAGCGGGTCGGTCAGCCCTTCGCGCACCTGGGAGGCAATCGCTTTCTGACGGACCTCTTCTTCGAAGGCTTCCGGCGTGACCGTGCCGCGCGCGAACAGTTCTTCGCGCATCCGGCGGCGGATCACGCGGCTGAGTACCGGGTACTGAGAGATCGTCAGGTAAAGCTGCAAGACCTTCGGCCATTGGTTGTCGTCGTAGTAGTTATATCCGAAGTCATCCATCATGATTGTTTGTCTCGCTCTCGCGCGTGCGGCGCGCTGTCAGGAACGGGGGCGTGGTATTCAAAATACGCCGAGTTTAATGTGTGTGCATTATGCCGTAACCTGCGGGGTGGGTCAAACCTTTCGGGGTGGCTCAAGTATAGATCGGGTGCAAATGGTGATTTTAGCAGGACGCATTCGACAT
>CAZMNL010000652.1:0-2354 GCA_964567525.1 uncultured Anaerolineaceae bacterium | reverse complement strand
CGGCGGCGCTGGAGCCGCTGCCGGGCGTGCAGGTGCGCGCCGGACGTGACGCCGGGTATGGGCTGCCGTTCGTGCGTTACAGTGACGCGGCGGGGGCCACGCTGCGCACGATGTGGCTGACCGATGCGGCGGCGCTCTACGACCGCGTCGCACAGTTGGCCGCGCGCAACGTGGGCGGCGTGCTGGTCGATCACCTGATGGACCCCGGCACGGTGTCCGGCGTGGAAAATGTGCTGATGGCCTACCGCAACAACCAGCCGGAACGTATCCCCGCGTTGCAGCCGGTCGTGCAGTGGACCGCGCGGCAGGCGGGTACGACGGTCGCGCGCGAGGCGCTGCCGCTGAACGCGCCGTTCGTGTTTGAAACCGGCGCGGAGTCCGGCCTGCTGGCAGTTGAGGCGCGTTTCCATGCGGTGCTGGTCGCTTCGCGGTCGGCGGTGGTGACTGGTGACAGCACGGCGGCGGTCGTCGCGCCCCCCTCACCGTTTGAGTTCGGCCTACAGTTGGGCCTGGTGGACGCGCTGACACCCGAACTCGCCGCGCTGCAACCGGACTGGATCGCGCTGAACATCGACTACCGGCACGGGGCGGTTTCGCTCTCTTACACCGACCTGGTGAGGCAGGCCCACGCTGCTGGGGCCAAGGTGCTGCTGCGCGCCGAGGGGGATGTATCCGACGTGCTGCGCTATACCACCAGCGACTATCACGACCGCTACGCGACGTTCGTCGCGGGGCTGGCGGACGCCGGGGCGAATGGGATCGAAACCTGGCCGCGCCGCGCGGATATCTGGACGCCCTACGATCTCGCCGCGCAGATCGCGTTCACGCACCTGTATATCCGCGAGCGCACGCCGGACACGCTGGTGATGATGGCGCTCGACCTGGACGGACAAACGAACTTCCAGAACGCGGGAGCACTCAACGAATACCTGATCACCGAGTACGCCGACTGCGTGGCGGTGGACCTGCTGGGCGATGCGACCAGCCCGCCCCCCGGTGAGCTGATCGAAGACAGCATCGCGCGCGTTCACAGCGCATTTACCGGGCGGATGCCGCTGTGTATCACGCGGCTGGGCTACCGGCTGGCGGAAGGCGAAGACCCCGCCGCCCAGGGGGTCTGGCTGGCGGAGGCGCTCGCGGCGGCGCGTGCGCAGCCCTGGGTGACGCTGGCGATCCTGTGGACGGGGGATGCGTCGGTCTTCCCGGTGGGCGATCCTGACCGGGGCTATGCGCTGGTGCGCGCCGATGGATCGTGCCCGGCGTGCGCGTATCTGCAAGACGTGTTAAAATAGTGTTGTTGCAGGCTGCACGTTGCCGTAGGATAATCGGCGGCTGAATTCCGTGCAGTTGCGTTACAATGCAGGGCGAGACGCGCATCTGGTTTCGCATCATCTACCCGGCAGGCGGCAAGAGTCAGGTCCGCTGCCCGGCAAAACGGCCAAGGAGAATAACCTTATATGCAAAACTCAATGACTTTAACGCGCCAGCGCCAGATACGCGGTTTTGTGATCGCCTGGTTGGGCGTCACGCTGCTGATGGGCGCGCTGACGTTTATCGGCATTTACTACGCCACCGGGCTGGTCGGTGAGGACAGCGGTCCACGCACAGTCAGCGCGGCGGCGCTCGATAACCAGCCCGCCGAAGCGGACGCGCCCGCGCCGCAAAACGCCGCACCCGCCGCCGAGTCCGCCGCCGCGAACGTGGTCCCCGCAGGTGACAGCGTGCCATCTACAGATGGCGTGCCATCTACAGATGGCGGCGCAGCCTTCGCGCAGGATGCCACCCCGATCCCGACCATCACCCCCCGCCCCGCCGAAAACCAGGACTTTCAACTGGGTATCCAGGTGCAGGGTAATGCCGATCCGAGCGTGTACCAGGTCTGGATGACGGAAGTCCGCGACAAGCTGAAACTCGGCTGGATCAAGCACCAGGTGCGCTGGGAAAATGTCGAGCCGCAGCCGGGCCAGTACGACTGGACCATGCTGGATGTAACGATGGCGCAGGCCGCAGAACATGACATCAAGGTGATGCTGAGCGTCGTCACCGCGCCGGAGTGGGCGCGCGAGCCGGGCAACCAGCGGCTTGATGAAGTCGGGCCGCCTGGCAACCCGCAGGATTACGCGAACTTCCTGCTGACCATGCTCTACCGTTATCCGGGCCAGATTCACGCCGTTGAAGTCTGGAACGAAATGAACATTGACCGTGAATGGGCGTCGATCTACGGGCTGAACGCGCAGAAGTACGTCGAACTGCTGACTATCGCCTACAATACGATCAAGTCCGTCGATCCCGGCATCATCGTGATCAGCGGGGCGCTCTCGCCGACCGGTTGGAACGACGGGGTCGCGGCCTAC
>CAZMNL010000651.1:0-2355 GCA_964567525.1 uncultured Anaerolineaceae bacterium | reverse complement strand
CTCATACTTATCAGTGAAACAGTCATCGATTATGGCTCAAACGTAAAATAGCCACCCCCCGATTTTTTCCAGAACGTTTTCTGAAGACCTATAACCGCCGGGTCAGTCGCGCGGGAGCAGCACCGGCAGCGTAAACGTGAACGTGCTGCCCACGCCGGGCGTGCTCTCGACCGTGATCGCGCCGCCGCTCAGTTCGACGATCTTTTTGCAGATCGCCAGCCCTAACCCGGTGCTGTGTTCGCCGCCGGTCGCGCGCGTGCTGGTGCGCTCGAAGGCGTGGAACAGCTTGCCCAGTTCGTCCGGCGGGATGCCCTGTCCCTGGTCGATCACGCTGAAGGCGATCCACCCATCCGGGCGCATCTGTGCGCGGATCGTGACGCGCGTGCCGGGGTGCGAAAACTTGAACGCATTGCTCAGCAGGTTGTTGAAAATCTGCTGCACGCGCTCGGCGTCGAAGACCATCAGCGGCAGGTCGGGCGCGAGGTCAACATCCAGCGCGATCTCCTTTTGCTGGGCGAGGTGGCGGTTAATCAACGCGATCCGCGCGATATAGTCCGGCAGGTGTACATCGCTGGGGTTAAGCTGCAACTTGCCGGACTCGATCTCGGAGATATTCAGCAGGTTGTTGATCAGGTCGATCATGTCCTTGGCGGACTGCAAGATCAGCCCCAGGAACTCGGTGCGGTCTTCTTGCGACATCTCCGGCTCGTTGAGCATCATGCTGGAAAAGCCCTGCACCACCGTCAGCGGCGAGCGCAGGTCGTGCGCGGCGATGCCCATAAACTCGTTTTTGCGCTCGTTGAGCTGGATCAGTTCGGCCTGCCGCCGCGCCAGTTCGCGCTGGAGATTGGTGATCTCGCGGTTGACGTTCATTACTTCCTGGTTGATGCGCTCCATCTCGTCGATATCGTACTCCGCCAGCACCAGCAGTTCGCCCGCGCCCGCGTAGACATGCCCGCGCACCGACCGGTACGGCGCGTGATCGCCGCCGAAGGTCAGCCAGCCGGTGTAAACCGGCGCGTCACGTTTCCCGGACTCAGCAGCGGACTCGACCAGCGCATCGAAGCGCGGAGACGCGAAATAATCGGGATCGAAGGCGGCCCCGTCGGCCATGCCGAGCAGGTCGCGCATGGCGGCATTGAGGCAGCGCACCGCGCCGCGCGCATCGAATACGCCCACCGCCAGCGCGCGGCTGCTTTTGGCAAAGGCGACCACCTGCGCCCGCCAGGGATCGAGGGCCGGGGGCAGCGTCATCAGGACCACGCTCCCGACCCGACCAACTGGTCCACCGCTTGCCCGGCGTCCATCTGCCACAGGTCGGCGTTGACCGTGCGCCATAAGCTGGTTTCCTCGTTGAACGCCAGCCCGCCCGCCATGATCGTTGGGCGGGCGGTGGTGAAGTCCCCGCGCAGCCGTCCAATCGCGCGCCGCACCAGGTTCACCTGCGGCGCGGTCGTCGCGGGCAGACCCACCACGTCCGGCTTGAGGCGGTCGATCATCGCTACGAAGCTTTCCAGCGGCGTATTCGCGCCCAGAAAGCGCGTGTTGTACCCGGCCATCTGCAAGAAGTCCGCTAGCATACGCGGGCCGATCTCGTGGTAGTTCCCGGCGAGACAGGCCACTACCGCGTGGCGCTCCAGGCTGGAGGGCATCTCCACGCGCGCGTACAGCGCCGCCAGCACCGACTGCGTGATCGCGCTGGCGAGATGCTCCTGGGCGACGGACACGCGCCCGATCTCCCACAGCCGCCCGATCTCGTACAGCGCGGGCTGGAAGACTTCCAGGTAAACCCGGCGCACGGTCATGCCCTCGTCCAGCGCGTCGAAAACCAGCTTTTGCGCCTGAATGCGGTTGCCCAACAATACGATTTGCAGGTAACGGTAAGACAGCGACGGCGGCAGAATCTCGCCGGAGAGCGCAGTTCCCGGCAGCACCAGCAAATCCGACAGCGGGCTGCTTGGCTGCGTATCGAGCCACAGCAGCAGCGGGTCGATGATCTCCTGCACAAATTCCCACACCGGTTGGCCCAGGCGCTCGCGGATTGTCTGCCCGGTGATCTCGATCACTTTGGCGAGCCAGGACAACTGGCCCCCGGCGGACAGGATGCGCTCCGCCGGGGGTTCGATGCGGACGGTCAGCGGCAGGGGCGCGGGATCGCGCAGCGCGGAACAGATCGTTTCGATGACGTGCTGTGCCTCGCGCTGTAAAACCGGCTCAAAACTGCCCGCATGCGCGGCCTTCAGTTTGGGGTGGATGGCGTAGAATTCGTCCACGGCGTGCGCGACGAGTGTTTCGGCAGCGGCGGCTACCGCGTCGCCGGCCTGCAAACGGCTGATGGGGGTTTCGGGCGTGCTC
>CAZMNL010000650.1:0-2357 GCA_964567525.1 uncultured Anaerolineaceae bacterium | reverse complement strand
CATGTTCTCTTCGGGCACGGTGACCTGCACACGCATGATCGGTTCCATCAGCACGGGACCGGCGTCCTCGAAGGCTTCGCGGAACGCGCCGCGTCCGGCGATCTGGAAGGCGATATCCTTCGAGTCAACCGGGTGCATCTTGCCATCGTAGACCACCGCTTTGACGTACTTCACCGGGTACCCGGCGATCACGCCGCCGTCAAGCACCTGGCGCACGCCCTTTTCGGTCGAGCCGATAAACTGCTGGCTGATCGAGCCGCCGAAGACCTCAGAAGCGAATTCAAATTCGAGCGGGTTGCCGTTGTCATCCACCGAGTCCTGCGGCAGCGGTTCCACGCGCAGATGTACTTCACCAAACTGGCCCGCGCCGCCGGTCTGCTTCTTGTGGCGATAGACGGCTGTCGCGGACTTGGTGACGGTTTCCTGGTAGGATACCTTCGGCACGTCGATATCCAGGCCCACGCCCATACGTTCCGCGCGTTTGATCGCCACGTCGATGTGCGTGCCGCCCATACCTTCCAGGATCGTCTGGTTCAGTGCGGCGTCCTGGTACCAGTTCAGGGTCGGGTCGGCGTTGGTCATGCCGGTGAGCACTTCACCCATTTTCGCGCTGTCGGACTGCGTGCGCGGGGTCAGGCGGACGGCGTAGATCGGCATCCCGAACGTGGGGCGCAGGATAAACGGGCCGGACTTGTCAGCGGAGAGCGTGTGCCCGGTGTTCGTCCCGCGCAGCTTCGCCACCACGCCAATATCGCCCGCGTGCAGGGCATCGACCTGAACCTGGTCTTCGCCGCGCATGGTCATCAGGCCGCCGAAACGTTCATCTTCTTCAGTATCTACGTTGTGCAGCGTGTCGTTACCCTTGAGCATCCCCCGGAACAGCCGGAAGTAGGTCAGCGTGCCGTACTTGTCGGTGTGGCTGTGGAAGACATATGCCAGCGGTTTACCGGAGTCGTCCAGCTTATCGAGCGTGACCGCTTCGTTGCTGCGTTCCTGTTCCTGCGCTGCGCGCACCGTCCGGCTGGCCGGGGAGGGCAGGTAGTTCACCAGCGCATCGAGCAGCGGGATCACGGCGATATTGTGCGTGGCGCTGGTCACGAAGACCGGCACCAGGGTGCGGTCGGCGTGGCGCAGAGCGTCCTGCACTTCTTCGTCGCTGAGCGTTTCCGTCTCGAAGTATTTTTCCATCAGCGCGTCGTTGGTTTCGGCGGCGGCTTCGATCAACGCCATGCGCGCGGTTTCCACGTCGTCGGCCATATCAGCGGGTACGTCGCTGGCGCTCTGGCCCTCGCCCGTGTAGGCTTTGAGCGCCATCAGGTCCACCACGCCCTTGAAGTCGGCCTGTGCGCCAATCGGCAGGTGAATCGGCACGAACCGGTAATCGGGGAAGCGCTCGCCCATGCCGTTCAGCACTTTCTGGAAATTGGCGTTGTCGCGGTCCATTTTGTTGATGACCACGACGACCGGCAGTTCGTATTCCGCTGCGAAATCAAACGCCAGCTCGGTCCCGACTTCCGGCCCGGCGACCGCATCCACCAGCACGACGGCGGTATCGGTGACGGCGATGGCGTTTTTGGCTTCGCCCTGAAAATCCACGTAACCGGGCGCATCGAGCACGTTAATCTTATGCCCCTGATGTTCGACGGCGGCCAGCGCGGTATAGATCGACAGGCCGCGACTCTGCTCTTCTTCGTCAAAGTCGGTGACGGTGTTGCCTTCTTCGACCTTGCCCATACGGGTCAGCGCGCCGGTATCAAACAGCATGGCCTCAACCAGGCTTGTCTTACCGGCGCCCTGGTGGCCTACCAGGGCAATGTTCCTCAACAGGTCAGTGGTATATTCTTTCATGCGGGTCGAGCCTCCAAATCGTTGTAGTTATTCGGCATATTGTTGTTAAACAAAGAACATAGCAGGGCGCAACCGCGCGCCAATCGCTGTTCGTTGTTAGCAGGGTGTCGTCGGGTTGTGTGAGTCGGGCGTGGGCCAGAAGGCGCGGCGTTCCGGCGGGCCGGTTGCTTCGAGTCGGCATGGAACGGTTCCGCGTACAGGGGCGGGCAGCGCCGCCACTCCGAGCGCATACACAAAACTGACGATATAGAACGTCGTGATTTTACGAAACGGGGCAGGAAAAGTCAAAGGTTTTTTACTTTAGGGCGCTGGGAGGCGGATTTGGGAACCCGCCCCCCTTGTGATCGGTGTTGTTGGCGAAGTCGATTTGCTGGATTCTGCGGGCGTGGGTTGGGCACGTTTTACAGGGCGGGTTTGGAAACCCGCCCCTACAAAAAACAGGTTCGCTAACGGTATCGTGATCGGTGCGGGATTCAGAGGCCGTTTGAAAACCTCACCCCCCGGCCCCC
>CAZMNL010000649.1:0-2372 GCA_964567525.1 uncultured Anaerolineaceae bacterium | reverse complement strand
CCGCCCGGGAGCGAGCTGGCCAGACACTGGCCCATCGACCCGGAGCGGGTGGTGGTCACGCCGGGATCGCCGCCGCAGGTCTTCGGCGCGCAGGATAACGCGCAGAGCGTCGCCGGTGTGCCTGCGTGGTCGCCGGACGGATCGCGCATCGCCTACGCCGCCGAGACTCCGGTGGGCAGCGAGCAGCAGGAAGTCTTCAGCGTGCGCGCGGACGGCCAGGACCGCTTGCAGTACACGGTCAGCGGCGGGCAGGTGCGCGGCGTCACGTGGTCGCCGGGCGGTGTGTGGATCGCGTTTGCCGATAATTCGTCGGGCAACTTCGACCTGTACGCCATCCGGCCCGGTGGCATCGGACTCGTGCGCCTGACCGATAACCCCGGCATCGATGCGTTCCCGGTCTTCCAGCCGCCGACCACGCCCGCACTGCCCAATGAGGACGGCAGCGCCACGCCGGGCGCGACTGCGCCGGATTCTGTGCCGGGTGAAGAAGACCTGCTGCTGATCTATAACGCGGCTGTGCCGAGCTTCACGCTGCAAAACGTCAGCGGCCAGCCGGTGGACCTGACGCGGCTGACCTTCGTGGGTGGCGGCGTGATCTTCGACGCCAACGAGTGGGAAGAATACAGCTTCTCGCCGCTGTCCGCCTTCAAGCCCATCGGCTGCCTGATGCTCTGGCCCTTTGGCGTGCCGGAACAGGCCCCGCCGCCGGAATGCGGCGACGCGCGCCAGGGCTGGATCAGCAACAGCGGTTATGTCTTCTGGACGCAGGGCAGTTTTGAGGTGCGTTACGACGGCGCGCCGCTGACCACCTGCACCACCGATACCGGGCGCTGCACGGTGAACCTGCCGTAAGGCGCGGTTAACCTCAGAGGCCATTTGAAAACCTCACCCCCCAGCCCCCTCTCCATGCATGGAGAGGGGGATTTAGGGGGTGAGGGGAGAGGCCAATTGCACACATCCACATGACCCAACACAGACCCCATTTCCCCCGACGGTTGTTTTTTTCGTATAAATCATCGTAATATCTTCATAATCACGCTCATCGATTCGAGAGGATGTTGGGATGTTTGAAACCGTTGCCAAAGTGGGGGATGCATTAGCGGGGCAGAACTACATTGCCACCGATGAAATTTCAACCGTGCTGTACCTGGCTGAGTCGTTGGGTAAACCGCTGCTGGCCGAAGGTCCGGCGGGCGTGGGTAAGACCGAACTCAGTAAGGCGTGGGCCGCCGCCACCGGGCGCGATCTCGTGCGCCTGCAATGTTACGAGGGATTAGACGAGAGCAAGGCGCTGTACGAGTGGGAATACGCCAAGCAGATGCTCTACACGCAGCTTCTACGCGATAAGCTCTCCGACCTGCTGGCCGATACGCGCTCGCTCTCGGACGCCGCCGACCGGCTGGCAAGCGAGGAAGACGTGTTCTTCTCGGACCGCTTCCTGCTGCCGCGCCCGCTGCTGCGCGCGATCACCAGCGAGCGCCCAACCGTGCTGCTCATCGACGAGATCGACCGCGCCGACGCTGAATTCGAGGCGTTTCTGCTGGAAGTGCTCAGCGATTTTCAGGTCAGCATCCCGGAGATCGGTACGATTGTCGCCCGGCAGCGCCCGGTCGTGTTCCTGACCAGCAACAACACCCGCGAACTGAGCGAGGCGCTCAAACGGCGCTGCCTGTATCTCTACATCGACTACCCCACCGCGCAGGAAGAACTGCGCATCGTGCAGTTGAAAGTGCCGGAACTCGCGCCGCAGTTGGCGCGGCAGGCGGTCGAACTGGTGCAAAACCTGCGCCGCCTGGACCTGAAGAAGAATCCGAGCGTGAGCGAAACTCTCGACTGGGCGCGGGCGCTGGTGGCGCTCAATGCGCAGCATCTCGACGCCGCCATGCTGGAAAACACGCTCACCGTACTGCTGAAATACGAGGCGGATGTCGAACGCGCGCGGCGTTTGATCTCCCGCCAGGGAGAAGCGGGTAATGGAAGAACGCATCGCTAAGTTTGTCGCGGCGCTGCGGGCGTCCGGCGTGCGGGTGTCCGTCGCCGAAAGTCAGGACGCGTGGCAGGCGATCACGCGGTTGGGCATCCAGGACCGCGAAGCGTTCCGGCTGAGCCTGCGCGCCACGCTGGTCAAGGATGCCGCCTCGCAGCCGGTGTTTGAGGAACTGTTCCCGCAGTATTTCGGGTCTGCGCCGCCGCCGCTGATGGACGCGATGGGCGGACTCTCGCCCGACGAGCAGCAAATGCTGCAAGAGATGCTAGAGCAGGCTATGCAGCAGATGGAGATCGACCTGGAACAACTGCTTGACTGGCTGCTGAACGGCAACATGCCGACTCAGGACGAACTCGAAGACCTCGGCGAGCAGGCCGGGCTGGAC
>CAZMNL010000648.1:0-2375 GCA_964567525.1 uncultured Anaerolineaceae bacterium | reverse complement strand
ATCCCGCCCGCACCGAGTCCGGTAGGGCGCACGTTGTCCACCGGGAAGCGGATCGACTGCCCGCCGAAGGTGGTGAGGATCAGTTCGCTCTTGCCGGTGACGTGCCCAACCCAGATCAGGCGGTCGTTGGGTTCGATGTCCATGAACTTGAAGGCGTGCGCGGTCATGCCCGGCAGATCGCCTATGCGCAGGCGCTTGACCTCGCCGAGCGCCGTGATCGCAGCCAGGTAGCCGCTGTCCAGCGCGGGCGGCAGGCTCAGCGCGGTGGTGACGGTGTCGCCGTTATCGAACGTGACCAGCGTGCCGTAGTGCAGGCCCTGCTGCGGGTCCTCGGACTGCTGTAACAGCTTGGCGGGCACGGTGGCCGCGAAACCGCTGGGCGTGAACAGGTACAGCGTGTGCGTGGTGTTGCTGGCGAGTACCGCGCGCGGTGGGTCCTGCATTTCGCCGGTGATGTGCGGCGGGTGGTCGCTGTAGGTGCGGCTGAGGATACCGCTTTCGGTCAGCGTGATCCAGGTGTCCTCGTTGGGGCCGAGAAAGTCTTCCGCGTCCACAGCCCCGGCGGGCGCATCGACGATCACGGTGCGGCGCGGGTCGGCGTACTTGTTGCGGATTTCCAGCAGCTCGCGCCCGACCTCCATACGCATCATCTGCGGATTCGCCAGCAGCGCACTCAGCATCTCGATCAGTTCGGTTTTCTCTTTGTGCTCGTCTTCGATCTTGCGCCGTTCCATCGCGGCCAGCCGCCGGAGCTGCATCGCCAGGATCGCTTCGGCCTGCGCCTCGCTGAGTTTGAAGCCACGCATCAGGTTATTACGCGCGGAGTCGGCGGTGCGCGAACGGCGGATAATCTCGATCACTTCGTCCAGGTTGTCCAGCGCGACGAGCAGCCCTTCGAGGATGTGCGCGCGTTCCTGCGCGCGGGCCAGGTCGTACTCACTGCGGCGCTGGATGATCTCCAGGCGGTGATCGAGATAGACCTTGAGCGCCTGTTTGAGGCTCAGGCGGCGCGGCTCGCTGTTGACCAGGGCCAGCATGATCACGCTGAAGGTGGTTTGCAGGGGCGTGTACTTGAACAGGTTGTTGAGCACGCCCATCACATCGACCGCGCGCGATACCTCGATCACGATGCGTAAGCCGTTGCGGTCGCTTTCGTCGCGCAGGTCGGTGATGCCCTCGATCTTGCCGCTGCGGGTGAGGTCGGCAATGCGTTCGATCAGGTTGGTTTTGTTGGTCTGGTAGGGAATTTCGCTGACGATAATGCGGCTGCGCCCACGCCCCAGGTCCTCGACGTGCGCCTTGGCGCGCAGGGTGAGCTTGCCGCGCCCGGTGCTGTAGGACGCGCGCAGGCGGTCCTCGTCGCTGCCGTTGTCGCGCGTATAGACTACGCCCCCGGTGGGGAAGTCCGGTCCTTTAATGAACTGCATCAGGTTGCTGGTGCCGATGTCGTCCAGCGCGTGCCAGTTTTCCAGCATATAGATCAGCGCGTCGCAGACTTCGCCCATGTTGTGCGGCGGGATGCTGGTAGACATGCCGACGGCGATCCCGGATGCGCCGTTGACCAGCAGGTTTGGAAAGGTGGCGGGCAGCACGGACGGCTCGGTGAGCGAGTCATCGAAGTTGTTTTCGAAATTGACGGTGGCTTTTTCGATATCTTCCAGCAGGTCCGCGCCGATGGAAGCCATACGCGCCTCGGTGTAACGCATGGCGGCGGGCGCGTCGCCGTCGATGCTGCCGAAGTTGCCCTGGCCGTCCACCAGTTCGTAGCGCATGCCCGGGGCGATTACGAAATCGAAGAACGGCTCATGCTCGAAGTGACCGAGCCCGGCAGCGGGGAAGAACGATGGACAGCGCTCAACGACGTCGTCCTGATGAAAGCCGGCATGGCGCGCATGGCGTCGGTGACCATCTCCTGCAACGGCGAGTATCTCACGACAATGGCCGGTGACGGCGTTATTGTCGCGACCCCCACTGGCTCCACCGCCTACTCGCTGTCCGGTGGTGGTCCTATTGTGATCCCTACGATGCAGGGGTTCCTTCTGACACCGGTCTCGCCGCATACGCTTGCGCAACGTCCGATGGTTTTCGATCCGGAGACCACCCTCGAGATTACATTGGAATCGCTCGTGGGCGAAGCCATGGTAACTGCCGATGGGCAATTGGCGCGTTACCTCGAAGAGGGTGCCACAATCCATGTTCGCCGCGCCAAACATCCTGCGCGTCTCCTCGCCTTTAGGGACCGCTCCTTTTTCCGCATCCTGCGCGAAAAGCTCCACTGGGGCATCGGCCCGTCACTCGGTCGCGAGTGGGCCTCCGATAAATCTGAACCGTAAAAACGCCCAACTGGGGTCCCCCACGCATAGGTTGTGCTTCAA
>CAZMNL010000647.1:0-2378 GCA_964567525.1 uncultured Anaerolineaceae bacterium | reverse complement strand
TGCGGTTCGCCGGGGGGCCAGGGGTGCGTGGGGTCGATCACGAAGCACAGCACGGGGATCGCGGGATCGCGCTCACGCGCCCACTGGTATTCCAGCGCCGTGATCGAGTTCGCGCCGTCGCCGCCGTCCTTCGGCCCCGGCACCCACCCGTAGCGGTGCGCGTAGAGTCCGATGAAAATCTCGGCTTCGGCGATGCCGCGTTTGCAGCGCGCGACGGCGGTCGCGCCCTCGGCGGCGAAGTTCTCCATCATGATCGGGTACAGGCCCAGGTCAATGATCACGTCCTTGATCGCCTGGCGGTGGTCTTTCAGGTCCTTGCTGGTGGAACTCACGAATACGTCGATATGTTGGGCCATGCGTCGCGCATCCTTGCATCTAGCGGGATAAGGCGTCTGTCACTGCACCCCAGTATACGCCGGATGCGCGCGGCGGGATAGCGCGTTATGGCGAATCCGCGCGATAGACTCTATACTTTCGGAAACGGGAATCTAACACGACACCAATCCACAGCGGAGTATAAAAACCTATGACCGCCGGGACTTACCAACTCAGCGTCCAGCGCGGCCCCAAGCCGGACCAGCACTTTGTGCTTGCGCGCGATTCGCTCACCATCGGGCGCGATATCGATAACGAGGTCGTGGTCAACGATCCGGAAGTCAGCCGCCGCCACTGCCGCCTGACGTGGCACGCCCCCAGCGGCGCGTACCAGGTGGACGATCTCGGCTCGACCAACGGCACGTTCGTCAACGGTACGCGCCTGCGCGGGACGGTCACGCTGGCGGTCGGCGATATCCTGGGCATGGGCGAGACGGTCACGCTGCGCGTCGATCTCGCGCCGCTGGTGCCGGGCGAGGCCACCGATCCGCAGGTCGCCGGGACGCCGGGCATCGACGCTTCCGGCAAGCGCTACCAACTGCTGATGCGCGCGGGGCCGGAGGTCGGGGAGGCGCACGAACTGACGCTTTCGCTGATCAGCCTGGGGCGCTCGACTGGCAACAACATCGTGATCAACAACGAGAACATCAGCCGCTATCACTGCACGCTCACCTGGTCGGATGATCGCCGCGTGTATGCGGTCGAGGACCTGGGGACCGCGAACGGCACGTTCATCAACGAGCAGCCAATCGCCGAGCCGCGCGAGTTGCAGCCCGGCGATATCCTCAGCCTGGGCGGGGTGGTCAACTTCGAGGTGCAGTTAGTCGAGCCGACGATACGCGCGATCCCCGTGCCGGAACACATCGCCGCGCGCGCCGCCGAACAGCAGCCGCCTGCCGAGACGACGCAAACCGACCGCACGATCTCGCCCCACCAGCGCCCGGTCGTGCAGCGGCGCGTGTTCATCAGCTATTCGCGCAAAGATGACCGCTTCGCGCAGCGGCTCGCGGCGGACCTGCGCGACGCCGGTTTCGTGGTGTGGATCGACCTGGACGAACTCAGCGGCGGGCAGGTCTGGACCGACCAGATCGAGAACGCGCTGCGCGCCTGCGACCTGTTTGTCGCGGTGCTCTCGCCGGACGCGATGGAGTCGATCTGGGTCAAGAAAGAGATCACCATGGCGCTGAACCTGGGCAAGCAGATCATGCCGGTGATGACGCGCACGGTGAATATCCCGCTGGCGCTGATCGATATCCAGTACGTGGACTTTCGCCGCCGGTATGTCGCCGCGCTCAAGGCGCTGCTGGACGTGCTGTGATCAGGGGGCGGTTGGGCTGTGCTGAAAACTGTCCACTGACAACTGACGACTCTCTACTTCAGCAGCCCCGCGTACATGCCCGGCTTGGAGTCCGGGATCGCGGTCGCGCCGCACACCTTCGCGTAGAAGTCCTGCGGGCCGGTCCCGCCAATGATGCCGTAAGCGTAACCCTGCGCGCGCATATCGTGCAGGCAGGCCAGCAGCAGCGCCGCCCCCACCCCCTTACCGCGCGCCGCCTCGCTGACCCCGGTCGGGCCGAAGACGCCGCGCGCCGTCGCGTCGTAGCACGCAAACCCAATCAGCGTTTCCCCCTCCACCGCCAGGAACACGCTCACCGGCAGCCGCGCAAACACGATATCGCACTCGCTGACCCAGTGCGGGCCAAAATGCGCGCCGACCCACTGCAACACGACATGTTTCTCCGGCGCAAGTCCGCGCCGGATGGTGACTCCGGCGGCGGTGGTGCGTTCCAGCGTGGGCGCGAGATCGGGCAGTTCGTAGAGCTTCACCAGCATATCGGTCATCGGGGCTATCCTCCGGCATGTGCGCCAGTTTGAAATAGTTTGTTCGGATACACAACAAAGCGCATGTATCATACCACAGATTCGCGCTGCCGTCACGATCCGCGCTGCGGGGGCGTTTCAAATTCGGGGCAAAAAGATACACCACAGAGTACACGGAGGAC
>CAZMNL010000646.1:0-2378 GCA_964567525.1 uncultured Anaerolineaceae bacterium | reverse complement strand
GTGGGTTACGCTGACGGTGCTCCTGCTGTTTCTATGGGCGCAGGGTTGGAGTCCGCAGTGGGTCGTGACGCTGACGCCGCTAATCCTGTTGAGTTTTCCAGGGCGTAACGGGGTGCTGGTATGCGTGCTGCTGGGGTTTATCAGCCTGTTCGAATATCCGGGGCTGTTTATGCGCGCAGCGGGCACGAAGGGCGTAATCAGCGGCGACCTGAAACCGACGTTTACGCTGCTGGTGCTGCTGCGCACCGGGATACTTGCTGGTCTTGTGCTGGCGTTGGCCCGGCAGTTGACGAGAGGGGGCGATTATGAGAGCGCTTAGTTCGCAGGCGTGGGCGCGGTTGGCGTTGATCCTGGTGTTGGCGCTGGCACTGCGCGCGATCAATCTCAACGGGCGCGCGCTGTGGTATGACGAGGCGTTCGCGGTGCTGTTCGCTGAAACCGGCTGGGATGCGATGCTTGACGGTACCCTGACCAAAGTCGAAGGCGGGGCCGCCGAAGAACATCCCCTGCTGTATTACCAGGCGCTCAACGGGTGG
The DNA here is from genome assembly GCA_964567525.1 of uncultured Anaerolineaceae bacterium. GTDB lineage: Bacteria > Chloroflexota > Anaerolineae > Aggregatilineales > Aggregatilineaceae > CAYRNY01. Next base: position 1,842 of record CAZMNL010000646.1, on the reverse strand, counting down.
ATGGCCGTGTTTGGGCAGGGGGCGGGGGCGGTGCGCTTCTTCAGTGTGCTGCTGGGTGTGGCGACGGTCGGGGCGGCGTACCTGCTGGCGCGCGATTGGTTCGGTGTACGCACGGCAGAGATCGCCGCGTTGATTGTGGCAGTCGCGCCCTTTCACGTGCAGTATTCGCAGGAAGCGCGCATGTACGCGCTTATGGCGCTGGTGCTGACGCTGGCGACCTGGGTCTACTGGCGCGCATGGCAGCGGGATCGCGGGGGGTACTGGATCGCGTTTGGCGTGCTGGCGGGCGTCAGCATGTACGTACAGCAGCTCGCGGCGCTGGTATTGATCGCGCTGGCGCTGCTGCCGTTCGTGCTGCGCGACCGGCGGCGCATTCTGCGCACGGGGGGGGCGGCGCTGCTCGCCGTCGTGATCTATCTGCCCTGGTTGCGGCATCTACCCGATCAACTGGGCAAGCTGCGGCAGTACTGGGTCGATAAACCCAACATCCTGCACCTGTGGCTGGCGCTGCGTTCGTTCGTTTCGGTGAACCTGGACTTCGCGCCGGGGTGGTGGCTGCCGACCTTTTTACTGGCCGCGATCCTGACCGTCTTCCTGCTCTATCGTGGCGCGGCGGTGCTGCGCGCTCTGCGCCTTCCTGACGGCGAGAAACGGCCCGTGCTGTGGGTGCTGTGGCTGGCGTTTGTGCCGATGGCGCTGATGTGGATCGTCTCGCACCTGTTCCAGCCGGTGTTTTTGCCGCGTGCGCTGCTGCCCTCAGCGGTGATTTTTTACATTGCGCTGGCGTGGCTGTTCACCCGCGCGCAGATACCGCGCGCGATTGTCGCGGTGCTGGCGGCGGCCTGCGGAGTTGTGGCCGTTTTTGGACTGGTCACACACTACACGTGGGACACGTTCCCGACTCCGCCGTTTGATCAGGCGGTCGAGTATCTCGCGGAGCAGTACGAACCCGGTGACGCCATTGTACACGGAAATAAGATCACGCTGCTGCCGTCGGTGTACTATGACCGTGACCTGCCGCAGCGTTACGTGCGCGATATTCCGGGTTCTGGTTCGGATACGCTGGCACGCCCGACTCAGGAAACGTTTGGGCTGCTGGCGGACGACTGCCCGGCAGCGGCGGCGGGTGGTGCGCTGCGCGTGTGGTACGTGGCGTTTGAGCAGTTCGAGGACGAGATGATCGAACTGGCCGAGGACGATCCGGCGAATGCGTTGTATGATACGCTGGCGTGGCTGCGCACGCACTATACCGAACGCGATGTACGGGCGCTTAACGATCTGCGCGTGTATCTGTTTGTTGGGCCGGATGCTGAGGCGCGCGAGGCGGCGTGTCCGCAGGGGGATTAATGACGGCAAAACATGTTCAACAACTGTTAGCGGGACTGCTGCTGGCGGGATTGCTGGTCGCCAACGTGATCGCCACACATGACGTGCTCACCGAACCGCACCCCGGCCATAACGACTTCCTGACGGTGTGGGAGGCCGGGCGTTCGTTCTGGCGCGATGGTCTGGATCCCTACGGCGAGCAAACCACGATCAACATTCAAACGCGCATTTACGGGCGTCCGGCCACTGAGGACGAATTCCCGAATTATTACGCCTATCCCCTGTATACGCTGCTGCTCATGGCCCCGCTGATTTTTTCTGGTTTTGCGTGGGCCTCGGCGATCTGGATGGTGGCGTCAGAGGTGTTTTTAGTCGGCGCGCTGATCCTGCTGCTGGACCTGTTCCGCTGGCGACCGCGTCCCTGGTTGTTGGCGCTGCTGCTGTTGTGGACGCTGGCTAACTATTACGCGGCGCGCGGGTTGATCCTCTCGGACTTCACCACCTGCGGAAGGGTCT
>CAZMNL010000645.1:0-2380 GCA_964567525.1 uncultured Anaerolineaceae bacterium | reverse complement strand
TCGAGGGCTTCCCTGCAGCGTTGCGGGCGTCGGGACAGGCTGTCGAGGCCGGCGCCGACGCCGCCGATCAGGCGACGGAGGATGCCGGGAATGGACCGGATTCGTCCCGAGTGGCCGACGGGGACGACTCCGACCAGAGCCCGAACCTGTTCCGCGTGGGTATGGCGGTGGATGTGCTGAACCTGGCGGCAATTGTGCGGCAAACCGGCGGACTGGCGGGCGAACTGTACGCCGCTGCTCCGGACGCTATCGGCTTGTGGGGGCACAGCATGGGCGGCGGTATTTCGCTGCGTGTGATCACGGTTGATCCTGGTATCCGCGCGGCGCTGCTGTACGGGGCAATGAGCGGCGACGAGGAACAGAACTTCACCGCGATCTTACAGTGGTCTGGCGGGCTGCGGGGCCACGAGGAACTGGCCGTCTCCGCCGAGGTGATGCGCGCAATCTCGCCGATCTATCACCTGGACCGTATCGAAGCGGCGGTCAGCATCCATCACGGCGCGGCGGATTTGCTCGTGCCCCCGGCATGGTCCGATGACCTGTGCTTCCACTTGCAAGCGCTGCGTAAAACCGTGCAGTGCTTCAGCTACACGGACCAACCGCATACCTTCTATGGTGACAGCGACCGCGCCTTCATGGACAACGCGATCCGCTTCTATGATACGTTCCTGCGCGCGGAAACGATCCCGTAGGCGCGCTGGAGATGCGATAACGGGGGTGAGCAGCGCTTAATCGCCGCTCGGCTGTATGGCGGTGTGCTGGTCCATCAGTTCGGCGTAGAGCGCCTGCATATTGGCTGCGTGCAAGTCTTGCACCAGGCCGTTAAGCGGAATGCGGCTCTTGCCGCATTCCTCAATCGTCACGGCGTCAAGCGCTTCCGGCCCTGCGCCCTGCTCGATGATGCGCTGCACGTGCGCGCGAATGGTCGCCAGGTATTCCAGGTTGTCCCGGATCACGTCCTCGACCTCGCCGCGCAGCACGACTTCGCCGTGTCCCTGGATCACGTTTTCGTAGCCGCCGCCCTTGAGCGCGTTCAGGCTGCTGATGAAATCGTCATAGCTGCCATCGACAAAGTACGGCACGGGCATCATGGTATCGGCAGCGAAAAGCACGCGATCTTCGCGCACCAGCGCGACGATGGAATCCGGGCTGTGGCCGGGGGAATGGCGCAGTTCGACGGTTTTGTTACCCAGGTGGACGGTCAGCGTACCGCTTTCAAAGACCATGTGCGGCAGCACGATCTCGACATCGCGCAGTTCGCTGGTGCTGTGCTGCGCGGCGGCGAGTCCCTCCCGCCCGCGCGTATGCAGCAGGTCGTAACAGCGCGCATGGGCGATCACCTGGGCATCGGGGAAGAAGCAGGTTCCGTAGGTATGGTCGGCGTGATAGTGCGTGTTGATCACATAACGCACCGGGCAGCCCAACCGCATTTCCAGGAACTGTCTGATCGCGCGGGCTTCTTCAGGAAATACCAGCGTATCAATCAGAATCGCGCCTTCAGAGGTAATGACAGCGCCAGCAGTTACTTGAGCGTAGAGTTCGCTGGTAAACACATAGATATCATCGGCGACGCGTTCTCGCTGCATCGGTAGGGCGTATCCTGAGCTAATTGAATGGCGGATCGGATTTTTGCAGGCCCATATCAGTATAACGATTTACATAACGGGAATCAAGCCTATTAACGACGGCGGCGCAGAATCCAGCAGAAAACGTGCTGCTCGCCCCCGCCAAATAAAAACGCCCCCGGTCCGGAGGCGTTGGGATGAGGACACCCCGCCATGCCGTGTGCCGCGACGTTTTGAACCTGCTTTCGCAGGTGGGTGCCTAGCACGAGCCTTCGCTTTGGCCGAAGCCTAATGCGTCAACTCGCCGACTTCGACACCCATTGTTTGGGTGTTGGCTCAAAACTGGTGTGCGGATCACGCGCACGGCAGGTTGAGGCTGTTATACCATGCTTCGGACGCAGTGTAAAGTGAAAATCGTGTAAAAGCGGCCTTTTCAAACCCGGCTTTCAGGTGATTTTCCGTCTTGTCGCAGGGCTACTGAAACCCCTCTCGCCGGGTGAAAAATGCGGTGGTAACGGGGGCTTTCCAAAGCAGAACAAACAGTCTCAATATGTCGCGCGTCACCTCCGGGCCTGCTCATGCCGCACCTGAGAAGATGGTGTTCCACCTGCTCGGCAGTTCGCCGTTCTGGTCCGTCGTTTATCACCATGCCCAACAGGGTGCATCCCAAATTGGGGGCAGGATTTTTCACCACAGAGGGCATAGAGAATTTTTTTGAGAAAATCTTGAGAAAAAACGTGTATGTTTCTGGCTCAGTTCACAAGGCTACGCCAAGAAAATAATTACCCCATCCCCCACAACCCCTTCCCTCAGGG
>CAZMNL010000644.1:0-2382 GCA_964567525.1 uncultured Anaerolineaceae bacterium | reverse complement strand
ATCGGCGAGGCCTCCACCAGCAGATCGCCGAACATGTCGGCCAGCGCGCCCGAGACCGCCCGCCACGCGCGCGCCAACGGCACCCGGCTGGAGTCGCTGGGGGATGAGGACGCGCAGCAAGCCGCCTTCGACCAGGCGATTGAGGCGCTGCGGCCCGGCGGATGGGTCGCGGTGATCAACGCGCTGGACCCGTCCGAAGACGACGCCGCGACCGTTCACACGCGCTTTGAGGATGCCGGGCTGGTGCTGATGGAGCCGCCGCGCCGGGTGGGATGGCGCGGGCGTCTGCTGGAACTGCGCGACCGGCTGGCGAACCGCGATCCGGGCGTGCCGCCGGTCCACGTCGCGCAGAAGCGGCGAGGGTAGCACTCACGCCCCATTTTCCGCGGCCCACACGTACAGCCGCGCGACCGTGCCGGTGTCTGTGTTCGCGTCCGTGTCGGCGTCCGGCGGGCTGTCGATGATCAGTTCGCCGCCGTGCCGCGCCGCAATCGCGCGCGCCAGCGCCAGCCCGATACCGCTACCGGGAATACCCGCCGTGCCGCGCCCGCGATACAGTTCTTCGCAGACGTGCGGCAGGTCGTCGGGGTGAATGCCGGGGCCGGTGTCCACAACTTCCAGCACACCCCACCCCCCGCCGGAATACGCGCGCAGTGTGATCGTATCGCCGGGCCGCGTGAATTTGAGCGCGTTCTGCACCAGGTTATAGAGCGCGTGCAGCAGCAGGTCCACATCCCCCACCGTCATCACCGGTTCGTCCGCCGCTTCGACCGTCACCGTGCGCGCCGCGAACCCCGGTTCATCGCGCGCCAGCAGCAGCACCTCGTCCAGCAGCGCGCCCAGGTCCACTGGCTCGCGTTCGGCGGGCAGCGTCTCGATGTGCGCGACCTTGCGCAGATCGGACACCAGCCGCCCCAGCGCGATCACCTGTGTTTCCATGCTGTGGCGAATCTGCTCGCGGGTGGCGGGGTCATCCGTGCCGGAGAGGTTCACCAGCCCGGCGCGGATCGCCATCAGGGGGTTTTTCATCTCGTGATCCAGGTGCCGCAGAAAACGCGCGCGCTCGGCCTCGAACTCCGCACGGGCAGCCTGCTGCACCCCCTCGCAGACCCAGCCCCGCACGATCTCGCGCAGCCACCGGAGCAGTCTCCGCACCCACATCATGACCCGCTCGCCACCGGGCCGCTGAAGCGGTAGCCGTGGCCGGGGACCGTCTCGATAAAGCGTGGCCGCCCGTGATCGTCGCGCAGCGCCTTACGCAGTTCCGCGATACGCGTATCCACCGCGCGCGCCCCGACCGGGTAATCCCAGCCCCACACGATCTCTAACAACCGCTCGCGCGCGATCAATTCGTCGGGGTGCATCATCAGGTATTCGAGCAGGGTAACGGCTTTGGGCGTCAGAGTGAGTTCCTGCGCGCCCAGGTGTACGCGCCGCGATTGGCGGTCCAGCGTGAGATCGAGCGCCACCAGCCGCGTTGCCGCCGCGAGCGCCGGTTGGCCCGCCTGCGACCGGCGCAGCACGCTGCGAATGCGCGCGACCAGTTCGTGCGGGTCGAAGGGCTTGTTCAGGTAATCGTCGGCCCCCTCGTTGAGCGCCATCGCGCGCTCATGCGAGTCGCCGACCTGCGTCAGCAGGATCACGGGCGTCCAGTCCCGCGCGGCCCGCAGCCGCCGCAGCACCTCGCGCCCGTTGAGCTGCGGCATCAGCACATCCAGCACGATCAGATCGGGCTGGAAGCGCGCCGCCGTTTCGAGCGCGGCGGCTCCGTCCGCCGCCACCGCGACCTCAAACCCGCTGCGTTCCAGGAAGGGCGCGAGATTGCCGGTGATGGCGTCTTCGTCGTCCACGAGCATAATTTTACAGGGTAGGGTCATCGTTCACCGCCGGGTTGGTGCATGCAACCGCTGTGTTTCAATCTTACACGACTTCCGCCGCCAGCGAGAAAAAGACACGTCACCGCCGGGTGTACCAACGATGACGTGTCTTTTTCGGTTTCTCTCCAGCGTAACGCTGGCAGAGCCAAGTTACTTCTTGGGCTTCTTGTCTTTCTTGTCTTTCGCCGGCTTGGTCGGTTTCTTGGGGGGCATGGTCGCCTCCATCCTCATCCTGAGGAACTCGCCTGCGCCACCCATTCGGGCGCAGTCACCTACTTATTATTTTACGCCCGATTGCGGTCCGTGTGTGTGTCAGGGCTGTAACACGCGGTTATAGTCCCGACACGCGGGCGGACAGGCCCGGCGCGCGTTCGCCTTTCGCGTTGGACCACAGCATCCAGGATGGAAGAGGGGCAAGGAGGACTTGACCGCGCACTGCTTCCCCCCTCTCTATAGCTTTTCAGAAAACGTTACAGATAACGTGTCTGATCACAACTTGCGCACG
>CAZMNL010000643.1:0-2391 GCA_964567525.1 uncultured Anaerolineaceae bacterium | reverse complement strand
GTCATCCTGGTAGAGCAGCATGGTCTCACCGCTCTCGATATCCATCACGTAGATATCGGAGGTGCCCGCGCGCTCCGAGGCGAACGCGATGCGCGTGCCATCCGGCGACCACGTCGGGTCGATGTCGTGGCCGGGCGCATCGGTCATCCGCTGGACCCCGGACCCGTCCGCGTTCATGATGTAGATATCGCGGTTGTCCCCCGCAACGTCACCCGCGTTGGAAACATACACGATCTGCGTGCCGTCCGGCGGCCACGCAGGCAGCATATCCAGGGCGGGAACGCTGTTGGTCAGGTTGACGAGGTTCGCGCCGTCCGCGTCCATCAGCCAGATATCCCAGTTGTTGCTGTCCGGGTCTTTGGCGTGGAACGCGATCTGCGATCCATCCAGGGACCAGACGGGTGCCCAGTCAGTATGCGGGCGGTCGGTCAACTGCGTCAGGACCGTGTTTTCGAGGTCGGCCCCGTCGAAGACCACCGACCAGACTTCGGCCCCGCCGGTGCGCTGCGAGAGAAATACAAGTTCGCCCCTGGGAACCTGGGGATCGTCCTGGGCCGCTGCGCCGCCCGCCAGGGCCAGCAGCAGCGCGCCGAGCAGTACCACACTCAAGACCCGTTGCATGTTTGTGTGAACTCCTTGTCCAGTTGACACCGGTCAATGTGTACGGGCGGTCACGCCGCCGCACACCGTCATTATATGCGCACGCCCCACGCCGCGATAGCGCCCCGCTGCGCGGTTAGCGCCGCGTGACGGTGATGGTTTCGATCAGGCGCGTGATGCGGTCGCGGTAGAATTTCTCCATATCGTCGGCGATCAACAACTCCCATTGCAGCGCGGTAGACTCGTCCACCGGCACGACAATCGTATAGGTAAGCTGCTCAGTGGGCGGGGTGGCGTCCGTGAAAATGTTGTTAACCGTGTAGCGGCTGCTGGCGATGGTGTGGTAGCCGCATAACCCGTTCGCGTAGACATGCACACCGTCGTAGGCGTCCGCCTGCGCCTGAACTGCGTCACAGGTGGTGCTGATTTCCTGTTCCTGCACCAGCCGCAGCGCGATCACGTCGCCGTTCATGTGCAGCGCAATCAGGCTGGTTTCCAGAATCACCGGGCCGGTTTCGTCTTCGAAACGTTCCCAACTGTCGGTGCTGTCGGCAAAGCGTACCGTTTCGCTGAGCACGTCGCGCGCCAGCAGCCACATTTCATTCTGTTCGGAAACCAGGAACCAGCTTCGCGGCGCTTCCATCTCCACGCGGTAATCGCCGGTTTCAAACTTGATCGTCTTAGTCCCGAACTCGTCCGGCAGGAAGGTCATGAACCAGTCCAGCGGGCCGAGGCTGAATTTACCGTAGCTCATCGTGCCGAAAATGACCGTCGGGACCAGGATCAGCAGCACGAGCGCCACAAAACATCCCTGCCAGCAGCCCCCACAACCCAGACAGCCACAGCCCGGCACTCCGCAGCCCAGACAGCCGCAGCCGCGCGCCCTGGTTTCGCGGACAGGTTCGCGGACGGGTTCGCGCTTCTTGGCTTTGGGCGGTGGGCCGTAATCGTAGTCCTGCGCGTTGACCGGCAGCGATTGGAATTCCTGGGGCGGCTGGTAAGCGGGTGTCGCGGGTGGGGGCGGCGGCGGCGGTGAGGGGTGTTCCCCGACGGGCGGCGGTGTCCCGGCGGCGATATAGGGCGGCGTGCTGCCACTGGCGACCGGGCCGTACTGCCGCTGGAAGTCGTCCAGCAAACCCTGGGCGCGGGCGTTGGCCGGGTCGATGCGCCGCACCTCGTTGAGCGCGCGCACATATTCGGGCTGGTCAGCGGCGACGGCGGCCAGCCACAGCCACGCGACATCGCTGTCCGGGTGCGTCTGGAGGTACTGCCAGAGCAGTTGGCGGGCCTGTTCGCGCTGCCCGGCCTGGGCGAGTTCGACAGCCTGGTGAAGTAATGAGGACATGGTAACGGACTCCTGATCGTTGGGACAGCGGCATTCGTTATCTACTACTACGCATAACGGTTGCATTATGCTTCAAATTGCGCGTTTGGGCCAAGTCTGGCGGGATAGGGGCAGGGGCACATGCAGCAGAAAACGGACGGGCGAGAGGGGGATCGCTCTCGCCCATCGCTGTATTTGTTCAGGTCGATCTATAGAAAACGGCCTCTCAAGGGTGGTGAACTCGCGCGGATTCTGAAACATTTGGGTGTGGCTATTTTACGTTTGAGCCATAATCGATGACTGTTTCACTGAAAATCATTCTTCTCCCTTTCCCAAACGCTCAAGTATAGATCGGGTGCATTTTGATTCGTAGGGGACGTATGGTTGGGTTTTAGGCAGAATGGTCCCGGCCTGGTTAGCCGAGAACCGGCCCCTATCCCGTGCGACCGCGTTCGGTCGCATTGCCC
>CAZMNL010000642.1:0-2396 GCA_964567525.1 uncultured Anaerolineaceae bacterium | reverse complement strand
GCAGTTGTTTGGGATCAAACTGCCAGAAAACTTCAACCTGCCCTATCTCAAGCGCAATATCACGGTTTTCTGGCAAAGCTGGCACATCACGCTTAGCAACTGGGTGCGCTTCTACGTGTTTTCGCCGCTGACGCGCTACCTGCTTATGCGTGAGAACCGCCCTTCGCCGACCCTGATCGCGCTCATCGGGCAAATGGCGACCATGATCATCATCGGGTTGTGGCACGGCGTCACCTGGGGTTTCGTGGTATGGGGCATCTGGCACGGGGTTGGCCTTTTCATTCATAAAGTCTATAGCGACCGCACGCGCCCATTCTACATCTCACTGCGGACGAAGCCGCGTCTGAGTCGCGCCATCGGCGTCGCGGGTGTGGTCGTGACCTTTCACTTCGTCGCGCTGGGATGGGTCTGGTTCGCGCTGCCGGATATTGGCACGAGCTGGGATGTGTTTGTGCGCCTGTTCGGATTCTAGACTACCGGGTAATCTGTATGCAAACGTGGAAATGGTTATATGGCCCCGCCGCGCCGTTCAACTGGCGGTTTATACGCAACGTCGTGCTGAAGACCGCCTTATTGTTCATCGTACTGAATGGGCTGTTCGCGCTCGCCCATCCGCTGCCTGCGCTGGGCAGGCTCTCGATCTATAACACGCTGGTGCCGGGCCGAGAACGCCTGCCTTACAGCGACAATCCTGACGCCGCGTACAGCCTGAGCCTGGATCAGGTCGAGGCGATGTTCGCATCACACGTACTCGCGGGCGGCGGTCATGCTTCAGATTACCGCGTTCTGCTGATCGGGGATTCATCGGTATGGGGCTTCTTGCTGGAAAATGAGGACACCCTGGCGGCCCAGATCAACGCAGGCGATTTTCGCACGGCCAGCGGCCAGCGAATCTACGCTTACAACCTGGGCTATCCCACCATGTCGCTCATCAAGGATTTGATGCTGCTGGATTATGCGCGGCGCTACGATCCCGATTTGATTGTGTGGCTGCTCACGCTCGAATCGTTCGATCAGGCCGCCCAGCTCGATACCGCGCTGGTTCAGAATAATCCTGCGCGTATCAAAGATCTGATTACGAGGTATGATCTCGATCAGAATCCTGATGATGCCCGACTGGCTGGTACGCCTTCCTTGTGGGGGAAAACCATCATCAACCAGCGCCGGGCATTGGCCGACATGCTGCGTTTGCAACTTTACGGCGTTGCCTGGGCCGTGACGGGAATCGACCAGGCGATACCGGCAGATTACGTGCCGCGCAGCGTCGATCTGGCAGCGGATGAAAGCTGGCACGACTATGCGCCGGGCACATTGACGGTCGAAGACCTTGCGTTCGACATCCTACAAGCCGGGATAACGATGGCGGGCGACACTCCGGTGCTATTCATCAACGAGCCGATGTATCTCAGCGAAGGCGAAAACAGCGATATTCGTTACAATGCGTTTTACCCGATCTGGGCGTATGACACCTACCGCGCGCTGCTCGCTGAACAGACGGACGCCCACGACTGGCACCTGGTCGATCTGTGGGATGCCTTGCCAGAAGCGGACTGCTACACCGACAGCCCCGTCCACCTGACACCCGCCTGCTCTGCGCAATTGGGGCAGCGCGTTGGCGCTGCCATTGTCGAACTGGCGAACCGCCAACCTTGAGATTCTTTGCGTGGCCTGTCATCACTTCTGGGGAAGATTGGTATTTTCCGCGCACCACTAAAAGGCGTACAATATAGGTGATGATATGGGCAGGTGCCCGTTTACTGGTTTTTTGATGAGGAGCAGGTTACATGAATATCACAGAACGCGAGCAAAACGGGGTGACCATCTTCGCTTTGGAGGGTCGTGTTGACAGCGAGGGAGCCGTCGATCTGGACCTGGCGCTCCAGGCGGCGACTTCAGAAGATAAATATAAACTAGTGCTGGATATGTCTCAGGTTCGCTATATCAACAGCGCCGGGCTTCGCACCCTGGCCGACATTCTCACGCAGTGCCAGCACAACGAAGGCGACTTGAAACTCGTCGATTTGAATCCTAAAGTACAGCGCGTAATGCAGATCATTGGTTTCGATAAATTTTTCTCCATCTATCCCGCCGTAGATGATGCGCTGGCCGGTTTTTAAGCCGGTGGCTCACTGTTTTTTGCCACAACAGCCCCCTAGGGGGGCTGTTTTTATATCCTGATAGGTTGGCGATCAGCTACCGATCACCATGAGGACTCTTTCATGACACTACTTGGCGAACTGCGTGTCCCGGCCCAGCCCCAGAATCTGCGCACGATCTCCTATTTTATACATGGCATCGCCCACCGCCTCTCATTGTCGGACAAAGCCACCTTTGAGCTGGAATTGGCCGTCGAGGAAGCGGCAACCAATATCGTCAATCACGCTTACCCGGAGGAT
>CAZMNL010000641.1:0-2397 GCA_964567525.1 uncultured Anaerolineaceae bacterium | reverse complement strand
CTCCGCTAATGTTCAGTGATGATCCTTTCGTTATTACCCCATTGCGCCCCTAATGATACCCGTTTATAGTGTGCGCAGCGGTGCAGCCCGTCATGTGCGCCGCTGTCATTTGTGAATTCACCGCCCAATATCAGGACGCTATGACTGCTCAAATCGTTCCCCACCCCCTCGACGATCCCGCCCCGACGCGCGTCCGCACGCTGCACAGCGCACTGTGGGCGCTGCTCGGCGCGGGCGGACGCTACGCCCTCACCGGGCTGACGACACTGGCGCTCACTCGCCTGCTGGAACCGGCGGACTTCGGCCTGATTGCGATCACGGCGCTGGCCCAACTGCTGATCGAGTATATCCTGACCAACGGCTTTCAGGACGCGCTCGTACAACGCCCCACCCTGGATCGCGCCGCGCTCGACAGCGCCTTCTGGAGTGTGAGCGCGATCACCGGGCTGGCGGCGCTGGTCGTGAGCGTCGCCGCCGCCCCGCTCGCCGAATTTTACGACGAGCCGCGCCTGGCTCCGCTGCTGATCGGGATCGCGCTGGCGGCGCTGCTGCGCGCCGCCGGGACCGTGCCGCGCGCCCTGCTGCACCGCCGCATGAGCTTTCGCGCGCTGGCCGTGATCCGCGTGGTGGCGCTGCTCGTCGCCGGGATCGGCGCGATCACGCTGGCGCTGCTCGGTGCGGGCGCGTGGAGCCTGGTAGCCCATGCCGCGCTGCTTAACGTCACCGATACGCTGCTGATCGCCATCATCGCCGGGTATCGCCCGACGGTGCAGATCACGCGCCGCGCGCTGTTCGTGCTGTGGCGGTTTGCGCTCAGCGTGACGGCATTTACCGCGCTGAACACCGTCATCGGCCACGCCGACGACCAGATCATCGGCTTCCGGCTCGGCGCGGACCCTCTCGGATATTATACAATGGCCTACACGCTGATGATGTGGCCGGTTGAAGGCGTCATCGGCGGGTTCGCCATCGTCCTGTACCCGGTTCTCAGCCGCCTGCAAGATAACTTACCGCGCCTGCGCCGCGCCTACCTGGAAGGATTGCAACTCACCGCGCTGGTTGCGTTTCCGCTGCTGTCGATGCTGGCGATCTCCGGCCCGATCCTGGTACGCTGGCTGCTGGGGGAAAACTGGAACCCGGCGGTGCTCGTGCTGCAAATCCTGTCAGTGGGCGGTATGCGCGCCTCCGCCGGGATGCTGCCCATCTACCGCGCCATCGACAAGCCGCACCTGCACACCTGGCTCGAACTCGCCAGCGTACCCTGCTACCTGACCGCGTTTGTCGTCGGCGTACAGCACGGCATCGAAGGCGTGGCGCTGCTGTGGGTGCTGACCGGGTTCATGCTGCAACCGCTGTCGTGGTATCTGCTGTGGCGCGCGGCAGGTATCGCGCTGCACCGCTGGCTCGCGGCGGTGATCCCGGCGGCGGTAGCCACGCTGAGCATGGCGATCACCGCGTGGGCGGTGCTGTCCTACACCGCGCACAACGGCGCGCTGAGCGACGCCGCCCGGCTGGTGTTGATGGGCCTTCTCGCGGGGGGGGTGTATGTGCTGGTGCTGGTCGCGCTGCGCCCGCCGGCGTTGGTACGCTCGCTAAATGCCGCGCGGCAGTTGGCGCGCGATTATCTGGGGAAATGACTACGCGAAAACCCGTGATCCGGCGCTATCCCCCAGGGCCGTTTACGGTCCTTCCGATCTATCGCCATGTCCTTGCAGGGCATGGCGAGCGGCGGTCGCGGCTCAATTTCCTGCCCTTCAAGACTTGTGGGTAATGATAACCACACGCGGAGAGGGAACTTCACCGGACTCGGACTCCCCCTCTCCAACTCGATTGGAGAGGGGGCCGGGGGGTGAGGTTAACCAGCAATCCGTCGGCTGAATTGGCGTTCAGTCGCTAAACTTAATGCGTATGGGTTTAGGGGGTGAGGCCGTTTTTCAACCGCAAACGACGCACTCCCGTATACCGACCGATTGCCAGCCGTCACGAATCCGCATACACTCTATGCTACGCTCGTCATAGTTGCCGTCTCATGCGATGGGGTTCGCATCATTCACCGGCTTACCAGCAAAAAGGACACATCATCACCATGAACCGAGCCACTCATACACTGCTATCTGCCGCGCGTCTGCTCGTAATCCTGCTGATCGCGGTGGGCGCTGCCGCGCATGTGCTGCCCGCCGCCGCGCAGGATGGCAGCGCCACGCATACCGTGCAGGTAGGCGAGAACCTCTACCGCATCGCGTTACAGTACGGCCTGACCGTCGCCGACCTCACCAGCGCCAACGCCATCGCCGACCCGACACGTATCTACGTCGGGCAAGTCCTGACGATCCCCGGCACGGCGCAGCCCGTCCCGGAACTGCATTCGCCCGCCGTCAACCCCGCACCGGATACGTC
>CAZMNL010000640.1:1400-2408 GCA_964567525.1 uncultured Anaerolineaceae bacterium | reverse complement strand
GGGGCGGCGCTGCTGGCGACGCTCACGCGGCCCGAAGGCGTCGCCGTGGCCGGGATCGCGGTTGTGGCGCTGGCGCTGCGCGTTCGCTGGCCGGATGCCTGGATCGCGCGCGTTCGGCGCGCGGCGCTGTTGGCGCTGCCGGTCGCGGCGGTAATGATCCAACCGCTGATCAACCTGCTCGCCACCGGGAGCGTATCCTCATCCGGGATGCGGGCCAAGTCGCACCTCACCAATACCAGCGCGCCACTCGATCAACGCCTGCGCGATATCGCGAACTCCTTCGCGCGCATGTGGCGGGAACTTTTGACCGGCGAGAGCGCGGACTGGGGCACCTTCACGCCCTGGCTGCTGGTCGTAATGGCGTTCGCGGCGCTGCTGGTGGGCGCGGTCCTGGCCTTTCGCCAGCGCAGGATTACGGTTTCGCCGGTTATGCTGGCCTGGATGCTGGCGCTAACGGTGGGCGTCGCCACGCTGGATACGGCGTTCTGGCAGTTTAAGCGTTACCAACTGCCGGTGATGGCGCTGTTGTTCCCGGCGGCGGCGTGGGGATCGGCGCTGCAAGGGGCCGCGCTGGCTCGATCTTCCGGGCGGCGCTGGACGCAGTGGGCGATCCCGGTGATCGTCCTGGTCGCCTCGCTGCTGACCGGGCTGTCGTTCGCGCAGAAATACGCGGTCAATGTGCGCGTGGTGCGCGATCAACAGGTTCCGATGGCGCGCTGGGTGCGCGATAATTTGCCGGACGATGCGCGCGTCGCCGTGCACGATGTCGGGCTGATGGGCTATTTCAGCGAGCACCCGTTGTATGACGTGGTAGGGCTGACACTGCCGGGTCCGGCGGAATCCTGGCGGCAGGGGCCGGGCGCGATCTACGAGCACATGGCGCACAGCGACTACCGCCCGGACTATTTCGCGATTTATCCGGACGTGCAGGGGCTGCGTTATTTGTTCGATGCGGGCGTAATGGGTGAGGTCCTGGCCGAGTTCCCGGTCGATCTGCCGCAGGACAAC
>CAZMNL010000640.1:0-1390 GCA_964567525.1 uncultured Anaerolineaceae bacterium | reverse complement strand
GGACCCACACCCGCGCGGTTGAACAGGTGGCGCAGACGACGGCGCTCGACTATATCGAAGGGCTGGAACTGGTCGATTGGATCGACGTGGCGCACCTGGAGAGCGAAGCCGATCACGATTACGAATGGTGGCAGGACGATCAGCCGCCGGGCTTCGTGACCGAGGTTTACACGCATTTCTACCACGCCTGCGGCCTGGAGGATGACTCTGGCTGCACCGCCACCGACGGCGGGCGCGTGCTGACTGGCGGCGAGGAATTCACCGTGCGGGTACAACATCCCGGCGAGGATGTGCTGCTGGTGACGCGCGTACACGGGCGCAGCAGCGCGCCGCTGGCGATCACGGTCGATGGCGAACCGGCGGCGGTGCGCGTGCAGCCTGCCGTACCGGGGCGCTGGCTTGAGATCGTGACAGTGGTCAATGGCGACCTCATTACGGATAATACTATACGGGTGCGGATTGAATCCGGTGGCGTGTATAGGCCATATTTTCACCGGGTGTATCAGGGCGCGTTTGCCGCTGCTGCACTGCCACCGGGCGAACCGGTCGCGGTATTTGGCGCGGCGGGCGCGATTCATCTGCACGCGGTCGCGGTGGAACACGCGGCGGGGCAGGTGGCCGTTGATCTTACGTGGTCCGGCCAGGAACGAGAAGCGCGAGACGGCGTTGTTTTCGTTCACCTGTATAATAGGGATCAGGTCGATACCGAACCGGTCGCGCAGGTTGTCGCGCGGCCTGCGGGTGGTGTGCTGCCGCCCGCGAACTGGCTAGCGGGCGTGATTGGAGATCGCTACATGCTGCCGCTGCCCGACGATCTGCCGCCGGGTGAGTATGTGGTCGCGATTGGTCTGTTTGATGCGATCACGGGAGAACGGTACCACGTGCGTTCTGATGAACTGCCCGTCGATGACAGGCGCTTATTTGTTGGACAAATTACAGTTGAGGAGTCTTCGCAGTGAAGATTAATTTTATACTGAACGGCGAAGCAGTCGAATTCGAGGCTGCGCCTAACGAGTCGCTGCTGCGGATGCTGCGCAGCTATGGCCTGTTCGGGATCAAGTACGGTGATCATCGCGGCGAGACCGGCGCGGACGTGGTGCTGCTGGACGGTAAGCCGGTGGTCGCCTCGCTGTTGCTGGCGGCGCAGGTCGAGGGGCGGCAGGTCGTGACCGTCGAGGGCATCGGCGGCACGCAGGAGCGCGGTTGGCGCGGCTCCGAGCCGCTGCACCCGCTGCAAGTCGCCTTTATCGAAACCGGCGCGATCCAGTGCGGGTATTGCACGCCGGGCATGTTGCTGGCGGCCAAGGCGTTGCTGGATCGCAATCCTGAGCCGAGCGAAACGGACGTGCGCGACGCGCTGGCGGGCGTGCTGTGCCGCTGCACCGGCTAC
>CAZMNL010000639.1:0-2415 GCA_964567525.1 uncultured Anaerolineaceae bacterium | reverse complement strand
CTCGCAGAAGTCTCTTGCCTCAAACCAGGTGATGCTTTCACGCGGACGGTCATCACCTGAAAAATACGGAGTGTCATCTGCTACACCATCAAACGCCGCAAACTGTCCGTTGCTCACTTCGTAACGGTCGATCCAGAACGGTTCCTCGAAACACACGCGATGCACCGGCTTTTCGTCAGCATACGCGGTGCTGCCCATCTCAAAACATCCTGCCGGAACGAGCACCATCGCCACCCCGTCAAACTCCCGCACCACCGGTTCCCAGTCGGCGTTGCGGCTGACCGGGGTTTGTGCCAAGCCCACTGCATCCGGTGTTGCAGTCGGCGATGGTGTTTGGGTGGGGAGCGGTGTATGAGTCGCAGTGGGCAGAGGGGTCATGGTGACCGTAGGTGTGGGCGACGGTGTCGATGTGCTGGTTGGCGTGGGGGTGCCGGTCCACAGCGTGGCTGTTGCCGTTTGATCAAGCGCAAATTGTGTACCGGTGGCCCGCGCGTTTTCCGTCGCCAGCGTGATCAGGTAGTTCTGCGTGGCGGTCAGGCGCGCATAGGCGGTTTGCTTCGCGTCCGGTGACGGTGTCGGCGTCCACTGCGTCGCGGTCTGCGTGAGCATCACCGCCGTTTCCATTTCGTGCGCTGCTGCGGTGTGCGCGGTCGCTGTCTGGAGTTGCGCCGCCTCGGTTTCCGCAGCGGAGGCAGTAACAGCGTTCTCGGTCAGCGCCAGATTCATCTCCGCTGCCACTGTCTGCTCAAACTCGGTGGCCGATAGGGTCGGCGTTTCCGTCAGCGTTGATGTGGGTGCCGGTTGTGGTGTTTCCGTCGCCGTTGGCGGAGATGTGTTTGTCGGCTGCGGTGTGGGTGTCTGTGTCAGCGTGGGGTTGGTTGTCGCGGTGGCGGAACTCACCGCTACGATCTGCGTCTCAGAGGTGGGCTGTGCAGCATTGGTTCTGTCGCCATTGTCGCTACGGCTGTTAAGTGCCAGAAATGCGATCACCATGATTGCCAGCACGGCTACCACTGCCCCCGCTGCCGCCACAATGCTCCAACGGGGACGTTGAGCGTCAGTTTCACCAGTCAGTGAGCGTTCCGCCGCTGGCATTTCCAGCGTGGGTGTATCAACGTCCGGTGCACCAGCGGGACGATCTACAATGACTTCATCTTCGGGCTTGGGCGTCTGCGGCTGCCACAACGGGCGTCGGCGTCTCACCAGCCCGGCCTGTTTTTCCAGCGCACCACTCAGTCGGGCAATTGCCGCCCCATCATCCACGCCGTGTTTCATATCCACGTAGTGAATATCGCGCAGCGCCCCGGTGAGTTTGGTTCGGTCCCGCGCCTGGATGGTGATGATGCATTTTTGCAGCCGCCGGGCTTCTTCGAATTCCGCCTGACAGTATTTCGACTGTATGGATTCGTTGGACAGGACATAAATGAAAATGTCCGACGCAGCGATGGCGTTCATGATTTCATCCCACCATGAGTCGCCACCTAACAGGCCGTGGGGTGCTTGATCGTACCAGATATTCCAGTTCGGGCGCATCTGGTGAAGGCGATAATACAGATGCTCAACGAAATCACTGTCAACACGACTATAGGAGATAAAAACATGTGCCATAAGGATACTCGCAGTCAGATGCAGGTTAGTTGACTGTCATAAGTATATGTCAGCAGATGCCAGCTCTCAAGTCAATGGATCGTTCATTGTAGGAATTCTGTGGGCACAGGAACGAACATACGCCAGCAGATTTCGACTGATCCCGCATCGCGTGAACACCTGGCACCGAAAATATCCTGTATTCGAGCGAAACCCGTAAAACTGCTCAAAAAAACCGCTGGTTTACATTCCAAAATCCGTAATCCTACAGTCGTTGGATGGGGCAGTCTGATATGCTGTGAGTAGATGTGCGCACGGACTATCGGAATGGCCTATATGGACTCCTGCCAGATTCGGTAATTTTGACACTCCAAAACGGTAGGATTCCGCATGGTCGGCAAGATCACTTTGATATGATGGAACTGTCATGTTCAAACAGGGAGAAAAAACACAATGCAAGGCCAGCAAACGCTGACTATTCCAACCAGACAACCGACCCGTACCGAGATATTCGCTTTTCGTTGCACACCTGAAGAACGCAAAGCCATCTTCGCCTTCGCCCAGCAGTTAGATTTGCCGGTTTCGCAGGTCGTGCGGCACTATCTGCTGCAAGCCGCAGCGCAGTATGATGCCCAGCAAGTGACTGGAGGTGCTGATGCAGGCTAACCAAGACTCCAACCAACAACCGGAGGAACCGGTGAATCAAGCAGAAGGGATTGACCTGGTGGCCGCGTATCGTACCGTGCTGCGCTCACTTGCGCGTTTGGAATCTGGGGAGTACACTTCAGGTAATGAACGGCAGATCGACGTGGTGGTACACGCCGACCT
>CAZMNL010000638.1:2280-2416 GCA_964567525.1 uncultured Anaerolineaceae bacterium | reverse complement strand
TGCAATACGCCCCTACAGGGCGGGTTTGGAAACCCGCCCCTACAAATAAACGCGGTTTGCACTCGATCTGTACTTGAGCCTTTCTCAGAGTTTTCTCTAAATAATTTCTCCGTGATCTCTGTGTCCTCTGTGGTGA
>CAZMNL010000638.1:0-2180 GCA_964567525.1 uncultured Anaerolineaceae bacterium | reverse complement strand
ATTGTCTTTTTGCCCCGAATCTGGAATGCGCCCTGGCGAACCGCTTTCGCCAGCCTAAAGCCCTGCATGGAAATCAACGCGGTTTGCTCTCGATCTGTACTTGAGCCTTTCTCAGAGTCTTCTCTAATAATTTCTCCGTGATCTCTGTGTCCTCTGTGGTGAATTGTCTTTTTGCCCCGAATCTGGAATGCGCCCTGGCGAACCGCTTTCGCCAGCCGCGCAATCGTGTTAATGTAACCGGTGAATATCCGGCCTCATCAGCACAATGGAACAGCGAAACAT
The DNA here is from genome assembly GCA_964567525.1 of uncultured Anaerolineaceae bacterium. Lineage (GTDB taxonomy): Bacteria > Chloroflexota > Anaerolineae > Aggregatilineales > Aggregatilineaceae > CAYRNY01. The sequence continues at coordinate 1,898 of CAZMNL010000638.1, read as the reverse complement.
GATCGAACAGATACACGCTCTGCCCTGGGACCTGGACGCCTATCTCAGCATGGTGATGCGCCAGGCGCGCACGCTCGTGCCGTATGACAGCGGCGGCGTGCTGATCTACGATCAACGCGCCGATATGCTCGTACCGCGCGTGTACGAGGGCGTGACTCTGGACGCGGTGCGCCCCATCAGGCGTGGCGAGGGCATCATAGGCCGCGCCGCCGACAGCCGCGCCGCCCTGATCGTCCACGATATCCGCGCGGACAGCCGCAGTATCATCGTAGACACCAGCGCGCGCGCGGAACTGGCCGTGCCGCTGGTATCCGGTGATGTGCTCTACGGCGTGCTTAACGTGGAGAGCCACACGCCCAGCGTCTACACCGCGCAGCATCACGCCGCGCTGCTGACGCTCGCTGAGCAGGTCGCGCTGGTCCTGCACATGCGCGACAGCTACCGCGACGTGCGCCACGAACGCGACCAGCTGCGCCACGTCTCGCGCGTGCAGCAGCGCGAGAATACCACGCTCTACCGGCTGGCAGCGATCACCAGCGGCTCGCTGCATCTTGAAGAACTGCTGCCCGCCGCCGTGCGCGAGATCGCCGAACTGGTTGAATGCCAGGGGGTGCAGGTCCTGCTGCCGGACCCCGGTTCGTATGCGCTGGTTCCGCACGTCCCGTCACGTTACGGCATCACGCAGAACTGGTCGCCTGTCCCGCTGCCGCTGGATGGGTCCGGGCAGGAAGTCCACGTCTACCACACCGGCACGCGGTATCTTCACCAGTCTGCCTCCACTGACACACCCGGCAGCACCCGCGACTTTCACAACCGGTTGATCTGCCCGCTGAACATCGGCGGGCGCACGCTGGGCGTGATGGAGTTCATCAACCACCACAGCGGGCAGTTCACTGACGCCAACATCCAGATCGCGCAGACCATCGCCAACCAGATCGCGGTCAGTATGAGCAGCGTCGAGCGCCTGACCACCGAGCAACGCCGCGCCGCGCTGCTGGCACGCATCAACCGCGTCAGCCAGGAACTCTACGCCACGCTGGACCCGCAGGACCTGCTGCGGCTGGTAGTGCAGATGATCCGCGAGGTCTTCGACTATGACGCGGTGTACGCGCTGCTGCTGACGCCGGATGGCCGCGCGCTGCAAATGCAGGCTGCCGCCCACGCTGGGGACATCACCCTGGAACCGGCGCAGCTCTTCGCCATCGATAACCCGGTACTCGAACCCGTGCTGCGGTCCGGGCAGTCCGTGATCATCTCGGATGTGCGCGACGTGGAGGCCGAGTGCCCGCTGTACGCCAGCACCCCGCAGATGCAGAGCTGCCTGATCATCTCGCTGCGGCAGGCGGACGAAACCATCGGCCTGCTGGTGATCTCGTCGCGGCGCACGCACGCTTTCGACGAGGTGGACCGCGACGGGTTGGAGATGCTGGGGCGGCAGTTGAGTGTCGCGCTGGAAAACGCGCACCTCTACCACACCGCGCAGCGCCGCCTGATCGAGCAGGAGATCGTCCACGAGATCGGGCAGGATTTATCCGCGATCCTGGACTTCGGGCAGCTTGCCGAGGCGATTGTGCAGCACATGAACCGCGCCCTGAACAGTTCCGCGTGTCTGCTGGCGCTCTATGCGCCGGACAGCGCCACCGTGCAGATCGAAGCCGACTACCGCGCCCCGCGCCACCGCAGCCCCGACACCCCGCGCATGACCGGCGAATATCTGCCGCTGGAAGATCACGCCGCGATCCGCGAGGCGATCCGCACGCGCGAACCGGTCGCCGTCTACCGCGACAATCCCCACATCGGCGACAGCGCGCGCGACCTGCTCGACACGCTGGGCGATCACAGCCAGTTGATTGTGCCGATGGTCGCCGGGGAGCGCGTGCTGGGCATCGTGGACTGGA
>CAZMNL010000637.1:0-2420 GCA_964567525.1 uncultured Anaerolineaceae bacterium | reverse complement strand
ACGTGGACGCCCTCGGCATCGAACAGTCGGGTCATGCCGACCCGCCATCGCCCACCAGCTTAATTTTAACGCCCGGCACGGCGGCGGCGATCTGCGGGACCGCCTGGAACAGCACCTCGTGCCCCTTGCCGCGCCGCAGCACCGCCACCATGATGATCACGGGCGCGTCAGCGTCCCAACCCAGTTCGGCGCGTTTGGCGGCGCGACGGTCGCGCGTGTCGAACGCGGCAACGTGGATGCCGTTGTAAACGGTCGTGATACGGTCGATCTTGATGTGGGACTGATCGGCGAAACGCTGCCGCACCGCGTCGGATACTGAGATGATGCGGTCCGCGCCGAAACGCGACACCCAGTAAACCATGTTGACGCGCAGCAGTTCTTTGAGCGTATCGGTAGGCAGTTCGAGAACGTGGCGCGTCATGACCACTGGCGTGCCCATCAGCCGCCGGGCGAGCGCCGCATAAAGCTTGGTGTCCTGGTCGTGGGGGTGCATGATGTCCAGCCGTTCTTCGCGGATCAGGTTGAAAAAACGCCGCACGGCTCCCGGATCGGTCATGCGCTTTGCGCCGAGATCGTGGCGCGGGATGCCTTCCTGTTGCAAACGCTCTACCAGCGGGCTGTCGCGGCGCGTGTTGAGCGTGATCAGGCTGACTTCCACGCCCGCATCGCGCAGATACGGCAGGACCGAAACGATATTGCGCTCGGCCCCGCCCATTGGCATACCACTCATCATCATTGCTGCGCGCATATCACCCGGTCCCCCTCAACTATGGTACTGGCGTTGTTCCAACAGCGCCGGAATACCCATGACTTTGGCAACAAACATTTCGAATATGTCTCTGTGCCCCAGGTACACGCGCGGAATCTCCAGCGCCCGGTTGCGCACCTCCGCGCGCAGCGGACCGGGAATCAGCGTAAAGGCCAGCGGGATCGCCAGATCGCGCAAATGCTGCATAATGCCAGGATTATAGTCGTTGATCAAGCCGTTAGTATAGGCGAAGGCCATCACCGGCTGCCCGGTTTCGTCCGCGATGTGCGCCGCCGACTGCGCGATCTCGTCGCGCGCGGTTTCCAGCGGGATGCGCGTCAGGATCGGGTGCGAAACGGTGTGCGGCTGGCAGGCGATGCCGTTGGCGGCCAGTTCGCGCGCCTGCTCCCAGGTGAGAAACAGCGGCGTGTCGTGCTCCGGCACGTGGACCGCGAGCGCCTGTGCCAGCGCATCCATGTGCCCGGCTTTGTCTGCTTCCGGAGAAGTTTTGATTCGCTGCATGAACGCTTCGCGCGCCTGGTGTCGCGCCCCGGCAGTGCCCAGGTCGTGCGGACCGATCAGCGGCAGATCGGCGTGTTCCTGCTGCGTATGCCGGAACAGGTACCCGCACTGGTCCCACCAGGGAAGCTGCTTACTGCCCATCCAGCCGGTTACGACGAAGATCACCGCCGGTAAGCCGCGCTCGCGCAGCACCGGGTAAGCGTTGGTGTAGTTGTCGTGGTAGCCGTCGTCGAAGGTGATCAGCAGCGGGCGCGGGGGAAGCGGTGCGCCGTCGCACACATGCGCGCTCAGCGCGGCCAGGTCGATCACGTTAAAATGCTGCTTCACGTAGTCCATCTGGCGCGCAAACATCGCTGGAGTCGCGCTGACGTTGGGGTCGTAAAGGTGATAGTCGGGGGCGTGCGGATCGGTGATGCTGTGATAGCACAATACGGTCAGGCGTTCCGGCCCCCACCAACGGTCCAATAACCGCAACCCGCCGCTTTGGTGCAACAGCGATACCGCAAGATCTCGTTTGCTCATTTTACCTCTTGTTCTCGATGTTGTTGGCGAATTGGCTTTGCTGCCACCTACTCCCCCTCTCCAGCGTGTGGCCGGAGGGTGAGTTCGCCAACAGTATCTGTTCTCAGCGAGACAGCGCCCGGTCATACACCGCCAGGACGCTGTCGATCATCGTATCCACACTGAAAGTCTCGCGCACCACATCATACGCCGCCAGCCCCATAGCGCGCGCGGCGTCGGGGTGCGCGACCATCCAGCGCAGCCCCTCAGCGAGCGCGGCGGCATCCTGCGCGGGGACCAGCCGCGCCGTCTGCTGATCGTCCAGCAGAGTCGCCATGCCGCCCACGCGCGTCACCAGCAGCGGGCGCGCGTAAGACATCGCTTCGAGCACGGCGTAGGGCAGCGCTTCCGACAGGGACGCCATCACGACGATATCGACCGCTTTCAGAATCGCGTCAATATCGCGCCGGAACCCGGCGAAGACCACGCGCGACGACACCCCCAGCGCGGCGGCCTGCGCTTCGAGTTCCGCTTGCAGCGGCCCGTCACCGACCACCAGCAGCTTGATCTGCGGCAGATCACCGAGCTGCGCGAGCGCATCGAGCAGGTGGCGGTGGCCCTTGACCGGCTTGAGACGCGCAATGATCCC
>CAZMNL010000636.1:0-2422 GCA_964567525.1 uncultured Anaerolineaceae bacterium | reverse complement strand
AAACGCTGCCGGGGATCGAACCATCAAATGGGCAATTATTTCTGTGGATCAGCCTGACTGACGACTCAATGCGCGTGATCGTGGCACGGCTTGTCCGCGATGATGTGATAGCGGTCCCCATCGCGGATCAACGCGATACGGTCGCCGAAGGTCGCCGCGAGATTGTCCGGCGTGTAGATCGACTCCGGCGTGCCGAACGCGATCATGCGCCCGTTGTTGAGCAGCATCAGCTTGTCGTAGTGCGTCGCGGCCTGCGCCAGGTTGTGAGTCGCCAGCAGCACGGCGACTCCCTCTTCGCGCAGCACGTCGAGCACCTGGAAGATATCCGATTCGGACGTGGCATCTACGCCGCTGAACGGTTCATCGAGCAGCAGCACGCTGGCCTGCTGCGCCAGCGCGCGCGCCACAAACACGCGCCGCCGCTGCCCGCCGCTGAGTTCGCCGATCTGCCGCCGCCGCAGGTCCCACATGCCGACCCGTTGCAGCGCGCCGCGCACGGCATCGCGGTCGCGTTTGCGCGGGGGCAGGATATAGCCGATCTGCCGCGCGCGCCCCATCATCACCACGTCCCACACCGTCGCAGGGAACGCGGTATCGACCTGTTCGTGCTGCGGCACGTAGCCGACCATCGCGTGACTGTCCTTGCACGACGCGCCCAGGATCGAGATTGCGCCGTGATGCGGCAGCAGCCCGACCAGCGCCTTAAACAGCGTGGACTTGCCCGCGCCGTTCGGCCCAACGATGCCGATGCGCTCGCCTTCGTGTACGTCAAACGTGACGTTGGTCAGCTCGCGGAAGCCGTTGTAACCAGACGCGAGATCGCGCACGGTCATCACCAGTTCGGGCGCGTGGGGTTGGGGCGTGTCGGGGCAGTCGTCCGCGCCGGTTGTCGCGCTGCCGCGCTGAAAAATGCCGGTCAGGTTGATGTTGAGCATAGCTGGTTTGGCCGTAGTCTGGTGTTTACCGGTGAGTCTCAGGCGTCGTCGTTATCGTCCGCACACAGGGCTGCCTGGCACGCCGCGCACAGGCCGGAGATCTCCAACCAGTGCCCGGTGATCCGGTAGCCGGTGCGTTCGGCGACCCGCTGCAAAAAACCGCCCAGTTCGCAGCCGACGATCTCGACGACCGCGTGACAGCGCTCGCAAACAACATGATGCGTGTGCCCCGGCGTAGAGAGCGCATACCCGTGACAGCCGTCCGCGAGATGCACCGGGCGCACCAGCCCGATCTGTTCCATGATCTCCAGCGTGCGGTAGACTGTCACCAGCCCCAGGTCGGCGCAGCCTTCCTGCCCGCGCGCCTGAATCTCGGCGGGTGAAAGCGGTTTGGCCGCCGCCATCAGCGCGCGTAGGATCGCGCGGCGCGGCTGGGTGAGCTTGTGTCCGTGGTCGCGTAACTGTTGGGCCAGCGTTTCGAACGTCAGGTGTGCGGTCATTGGCTAGTTGAAATAGGTTTTCATTACGGAGTATTCTAGATAAACTCGGCTGTGTTGTCAATCGGGAATCCGTGCGGGGGTGGGAAGGAATGCGCCCGGTGTGGGGCCAAGATCATTCTTGAGACAATGCCGGTTTTGGGCTACACTGCGGGCATTCAACCGAACTTATACTGGGTGCGCCCTGTCTGCTGGTGCGCGTTCCCGCCTGGAAGTGAGCATACACCATGAGCAGCAACGTCAACTTTTACGAAACCGTCGCGCGCTACTACGACGCGGAAAACGCCGCCATGATCGAAGACCTGCCGCTGCACAGCGAATTGATGGACGAATACGGCGATCCGCTGCTGGATGTCGGCTGCGGGACTGGGCGCGTGATGCTGGCACTCGCGCGCGAAGGCTACCGCGTGGTGGGCGTGGACTACGCCGGGGCCATGCTGGATCGCGGGCGGCAGCGCGTGGCCCGGATGCGCGAAGATGTCGCCGCGCGCGTGACCTTCGTGCATGGCGATGTGCTGCTGGCAGATATCCCCGGCGGGCCGTTCCGCGTGATCAGCGTGCCGTATAACGGGTTCATGCACTTTCAGACGCAGGCCACGCAGATCGCGGCGCTGCGCCGCTTCCGCGATCTGCTCGCGCCGGACGGCGTGCTGCTGCTCGACCTGCCAAACGCGGGCGAAGCCTTCGGCACGCAGGATGACGGCGCGCTGGTGCTGGAACGCTCGTTCATCGAGCCGGAAAGCGGTAACCTGGTGATGCAGCAGTCGGTCAGTTCGCTGGACCGTGCCACGCAGCAGTTACACGTCAACTGGATTTATGACGAAGTGTACCCGGATCGGACGGTCCACCGCACGCTTGCGCCGCTGGTGCTGCGCTACGTCTTCCCCGGCGAAATGGGCCTGCTGCTGGCCGCAACCGGGTTCCAGGCCGTGACGATTTACGGCGACTACGACCAGTCCCCGTTCGAGAACGGCAGCCCGCGCATGATCG
>CAZMNL010000635.1:2058-2423 GCA_964567525.1 uncultured Anaerolineaceae bacterium | reverse complement strand
CGAGCGGATTCCAGAATGCCCCTGATCAGTGCACGGCCCCGGTTTGCGTAGGTATCCTCACCGCGCTCGTTGACATTTTTCCCCTTGAAGCCGATGCGCGTGTAAATTCGGCGCCGCGCGTAGGGACCATCAAGGACGATCGCCTCGACGTTCAGATACATTGCGGAACTTGTGCGGCTCTGGGTCAGCCAGCCCTCAGGGCCAGCGCCGCCGGGGCGGATGGTCAGGGTCACTTTTGCAAGCGTGTTCGCGGGGATGAGGTCGAAGGCGGCGTCCTGGCTGTCGGCGCCGTTGAAGTCCATGTCGGTCGCCATGACGCTCAAGCTCCTTGCGTCGTCGTGGTGGCAGAAGCCCGGGTGTCGCCG
>CAZMNL010000635.1:0-2048 GCA_964567525.1 uncultured Anaerolineaceae bacterium | reverse complement strand
CCGCGCCGTTGAAATCCATGTTGTCAGCCATGGGCTCAGGCTCCTTTCGTCGTGACGTCGGATTGGGGAGCTGCCTCGGGCAGGTCGAAATCGAGGCCCGATCTGGTGGTCGGTCCCTGACCGGCACGGATCTTGGCCATCAGCCGGCCGAGATGGGCCTGTTCGATCATCGACAAGCGGCCACTGCGGTCTTTCGCGGGGAAGCCGAAATCATTGATCGTGGTGCACACAAAGGCCCGGAAAGGGTCGCCCTCCTGCGGTCGGATTTCGGCGAGCGTGATGACCTCATCGACGATGCCGGGCAATTCGAGGCCGGTTTTGGACCCTTCGATCTGCAACGCGAAATACGGCTTGCCAAAATCGTCGACCTTCTTGTCCAGCAGGCCGACCAGCCAGATGTTCTTGCGCGGTGTATGCTGGAGGTGCGTGAGCCAGGCGATCATTTCCTGGCCGAGCAGGCCGTAGGCGCCGCGCATGTCGGCTTTGCCGCTGCGGTCGGATTGCGCCTGCGGTTGCCCCTTGCACCATTGCATGCAGATGCGGTAAGCGACCGAGATACTGTCGACGAACACGGTCTCGTACTTGTCGAGGATGGCCGGGTCGCCGAAAGCGGTACAGACGCGGTCGTAATCGCTCTGGCTGTAAGGCTGATCCTCACGCATCGCGGGATTCGGGCCACCGATCCAGCAGGCGAGATCACGGGCCCTCTCCCAATCGCGGATGCGGATTTCGTCACCCGGCCAGCCTTGGACTGCCAGTTCCCCGGCCTCGAGGTTCAGGAACAGGGTGCGTTCCGGATCCAGCGTCCAGAGCTGGCTCGTCTTGCCGATGCCGGAAATGCCGGTCAGAACGCCCTTGATGCCGCGGGTCTCCTTGAGGCGTTCGTCGGCGGTGATGATTTTCAGCGGGGCGGATGCGAAGGGCGCGCTCATTTGCGCGCCTCCAACTCGCGACCCGCGGCCGAGATGGCGATGTCGGTGCCCGCCGCGCCCTGTTTGCGCGCCATCGCGATGACATCCGCGCACTGCTGTGCGAGCATCGTGACTGGCGGCGTTGGGTCGATCCCCGTGTGGTTGAAAGCGCGCTGGCGGCGCGCGTACCCGATCAAAAAGCGGCGCTGGTCACCGCCGCCGCGGTGGCCTATCAACTTTGGAAAGCGAGAATTTCGCTGCGTTGAAGATCCCATTGCCTGAAGTTGGCTTTAACTCGGTTTCGGAAATCGAGAGCGTGCTTGATTATCTGTGCCTGATCGGCCACAGGCAGAGAGTTTTTTTACCTGTAGCGACCATTGCTCAGCGACCCCAAGGACGATATGGTTCTTGAACTGGCTGTCGCCGCCGAATGTGAATACATCGTCACCTACAACACGAAGGACTTTAGGGGTCAGGCGGACCCGTATTGAAACATCTCGTCGAATGGGATTCACTGCCGCGGATCAACGGGCGACCGGGCGCGGTAACAACCCTCGGACGGGTTCAGGAATCGCGCCGCCGCAGCCCGTCCAGCGCGCGCCGGAGGTACAGCCATGGCAACGCCAGACGCGGCGCTTCGGGATAGCGCGAACGCATGTAGCGGGCGGATGGCAACAGCAGTGCGCGCAGGTGGCCGGCGCGGGCGCGCCAGGTGGGGCGGGCGCGCAGCGCGAACAGCAGTTCGGGCAAGGGGCGGCCGTCCAGTGTCACGATGCGACTGCGCCACTGATCACTGCCGCGCAGGATCAGGCCTTCAAGAATATCGTCGGGCACCGGCGTTTCGAAGCGGCGCCGGACGCGTTGAAGATACGCGCCGAGAATTCCCGACAGGCCGGCCGCGTCGGCGCGCTCGATCAGATCCCGCCGCGCCGGTTCGCGCATATCGCGCCACAGCAGGTCGCCGTCCAAAAGCCATTGATCGGGCCGGAACTCATCGCCGTGGTGGCCAAAATAATGCACCGCCGCATGCAGCAGCGCGTCGGCCGCGCCCAGACCCGTGGCCGGAAGCGCGTCCAGCGAAAAGGTCTGGCGCTCCTGCCACAGCCGCTCGAATTCGAACAGGCCGTCAAACGCCGG
>CAZMNL010000634.1:0-2428 GCA_964567525.1 uncultured Anaerolineaceae bacterium | reverse complement strand
CATAACCGCCGCGAGATCGACGGCGACCCGACCGCCCACGCGGAACTGATCGCCATACGCGCCGCTGCGCGCGTGATCGGCCATTGGCGGCTTGAGGGTGTTACGCTATACTGTACGCTTGAGCCGTGCGCGATGTGTGCCGGCGCGATGGTGCTGGCGCGGCTGCCCCGGCTGGTCTATGCGGCCCCTGACCCCAAAGCGGGCGCGGGCGGCAGCATCATGGACCTGCTGAATCACCCGCAGTTGAACCACCGGGTTGAGGTAGTCGGCGGGGTGCTGGCCGACGAGTCGGCGGCGCTGATCCGGTCGTTTTTCGCCCGGCTGCGCGCCGAGGGGCAGAAGTGAGAGAAGCTGTAAGCTTTAAGCGATAAGCCGTCAGCAAAAAACAGCGCACAGGGCCGGATTGCGCAAACGCTTAACAACTGCATATTTCAGATACGGAGGGGTGCCAGAGTGGTTGATCGGGGCGGTCTCGAAAACCGTTGTAGCGTTTCGCGCTACCGTGGGTTCGAATCCCACCCCCTCCGCCTTTGTTAACGCCGGGACTCGTAACCAGAACCCGGCGTTTTTATTTGCCCGAATTCGTCAGTTTGCCGTTTTGGTGTACAATCCCCTGCAACGTCACACGCAAGGAGCGAATGCCATGGACCGCGCCGAAGTACACGCCGCGCTGCGCACGTTTGTGATCAACGAGATGATCCGCATCCCGGACTACGACCTGCAAGACGACGAACCGCTGATCACGGGCGGGTTGTTCGGGTCCTTCGACCTGGCAATGTTCGGGGTCTTTGTGGATGACTACTTCAATATCTACATTCCTGACCCGGATTTGACGGTCGAAAACCTGGACACGCTCAACCAGATGGTAGACCGCGTGATGCGCGATATACAGTGATGCACCGCTGATCATCGCGCGGTCTACCGCGAGAGAAAGCCGGACTCCTTATGTCCCAACGAACTGTTTTGATCGCTGCGCTGGTCACGGTTCTGGCGCTGCTGGTGGTGGCGTGCAGCAATACGACCACGCCGCCGCGCATCGCCTCGACCGGGAGTGAGGGGGCGCAACTGTCACGCTCCACCGGGACTCTGTTCACGACGGGGCGCGCCGCCATCGACCAGCCCGTTAACGCCCAGGCAACTCCCGCCAGCCCGACACCTACACCACAGACGCCCGATAAAGCGCCGATCATCATGTGGTGGCCGGATGTGCTGTATCCCGACGCGAACAGCGACGCCCTGGCCCTGCTGGAGAACCAGTTGGAACTGTTCCAACGGACCTACAGCAGCTACACCGTCGAACTGCGGCGCAAACGCACGCACGGATTGGGCGGCATCCTGTCCACACTGCGCACGGCGGCCCCGGTCGCACCGGGTGCGCTGCCACACCTGACCCTGATGCGCCGCACAGACATGATCACCGCCGCCAAAGAGGGCTTGATCGTGCCGATTGGTGCGTGGATTCCGACCGATCTCGCCGGGGCGAACCTGTTTCCTGGTGTGCGTGCGCTGGGCGAGTTCAATGGCGAACTGTACGGCGTGCCTTACGCGCTGACATTTTACCACGCCATCTACCGCCCCACCGTGTTTGACGCGCCCCCGCTGACCTTCGAAGACGTGCTCGCGGCGGAAACGCCCTACGCGCTATCCGGCGGCGCAGCCCCCGTCAACTGGACATTACTGCTGCAATATATCGCGGCGGGGGGGCAGCTTGTGAATACAAGCGGTGGGGCAGCGCTGAATACTGAGGCGCTGCTCAACGTGCTGACCTATTACGATCAGGGCGCGGACACCGGTATCTTTAACCTCGATCTGCTGGAATACCAGGTCACTGCCGATTACTGGAGTGCTTTTGTCACCGGCGAGGCCAATATCGCCAGCGTGGATTCGCGCACATATTTGATGATGAAACACGACGTGCAGAACGTCGGACTCGTGCCCGTGCCCTCGCCGACCGGCCAACCGCTGACCATGCTGGACGGCTGGATGTGGGTCATTACCACGCAGAATCCCGATCACCAGCAGCGCGCGCTGGCATTCCTGTCGTGGATGATGCGCGTCAGCCAGCACGCGGCGTTTAGCGAGGCGCTGGGCGTCGTGCCGTCGCAGATTCGCGCGCTGCGCCTGTGGGACGATCTCGATTATGCCGTCTTCGCGCAGGACCTGATCGGCACGGCGATTGTGTTCCCGGAAGAGCGCCGCAATAACGCGGCTGCGGTCGCGCTGCAAGAAGCGTTTGCCGCCGTGCTGCGCGGCACCGCACCGGAAACCGCCACTAACGAGGCGATCTCACGGCTGGGCCAGTAGGGTGCATTTCAAATTCGGGGCAAAAAGAACCACCACAGAGTACACGGAGGACACAGAGATTTTTAAGGAAAAAAAGAGGCTGCCAGAGGGTATCTGTTCCGTGAACGGGGCCGCAAACCGTCCC
>CAZMNL010000633.1:0-2429 GCA_964567525.1 uncultured Anaerolineaceae bacterium | reverse complement strand
ATTTTCCTGCGGCTGGTGACGCTGCGCGAAGGGGCGGAAAACACCCGCCGCCGCGCGCTGATCACCGAACTGCACTCGCTGGCCGATGATGAAAGCCTGATCAATGATGTGCTGGATATCCTGGGTCGCTATCGCCTGCTGACCTTCGATCACGATCCCGAAACACGCACGCCGACCGTTGCGGTCGCGCACGAGGCGCTGATTCGCGGTTGGGACCGGCTGCGCGGCTGGCTGGACGATAACCGCGAGGATATCCTGCTTCAGCGGCGGCTAGCGGCAGCCCGCCAGGAATGGGACCGCCACCAGCAGGATCACAGCTTCCTCGCGTCGGGTATGCGGCTGCGCCAGTTCGAGCAGTTGGTCGCGCGCGGGACGATTGCGCTGACCCAGGAAGAAAAGGACTACGTCGCGGCGAGCGTGACCGAACGCGAACGCCAGGAAGCCGCCGAACGCGAACGCCAGGCGCGCGAGGTCACGCTGCGGCGGCGTGTGCGCCAGTTTCTGGTGGCGCTGGCGGCAGTGATGGCGGTTGCCGCCGTGATCAGCATCGTGCTGGCGTTAGTTGCCACTGATGCACGCGACGAAGCCGAAGCCCAGCGCGACATCGCCGAACGCGAAAGCGAAGTCTCGCAAAGTCTGCGGCTGGCAACCAGCGCGCAGATCGAAATGCTCAACGAAAACGTCCCGCTGGCAATTGCACTGGCGCTGCAAGCTAACACGATCCCCGATCCGCCGGGCGAGGCGCGCTTCATCCTGGCGCAAACCGCGTTCAAGCCGGGTACGCGCCACCTGTTCGAGCAGGGGCCGATTGTGACAACGGTGGACTACAGCCCGGACGGAACAACCGCGCTGGCGGGCGACCTGGACGGCCAGATCGTGATCCGCGATATGGCAAGTTACGAACCGGTGCAGCGCTTCCCGGCGGATGACGAAGCCACCGAAGACGCGCTCGAAGGACATACCGGTTATATCCGTATCGCGCGCTTCACGCCGGACGGCGCGCAGGTGCTCTCCGGTGGATCAGAAGGGCGCTTGATTCTGTGGGACGTGGCGACGGGTGACCTGCTGCGCACCTTCGAGCCGGATGATGGCGAATCCGACACGGTCATCGGCCATACCGGGCAGGTGCGCGATCTGGCCTTCAACCCGCTGGACCCCGGCAAGGTCTTCACGGGTGGCAATGACAGCCGCGTGATCTACTGGGACATCACGACCGGCGAGATTCTCTGGCACTCCGCGCCGGACGATCCCGACACAGACGAGCGCGAAGGGCACGCCGCCGTGATCCGTGAAGTGGCGATCAGCCCGGATGGCTCGGTCGGTGTCTCGGCGTCTTACGACTCGAGGTTGATCAAGTGGGACCTGGAAACCGGCGAACCGCTGTGCAGCTTTGCCGGGCACACGGACCAGGTAACGAGTGTCGATTTCAGCCCGGACGGATCGCAGATACTCTCCGGCGGCGGCGCTGACCTCAGCGTGCGCCTGTGGGATGTCGAGACGTGTGAGCAGGTGCGCGTCTTCGAAAGGGCACACGACGAATGGATCAAGACCGTGCAGTATGCGCCGGATGGATCGCTGTTTCTAACCAGCGGAGACGACAACCGCGTGCGCGTATGGAGCCTGATCAGCACGGAAAACACGCCGGTCACACAACTGAACGGGCATACCAATTTCGTCGAAGAAGCAACCTTCAGCCCTGATGGGCTGCACATCCTCTCCGGTGCAGGTGATGGCACAGTACGCCTGTGGGACGTACTCAACGGCGCAGAGATGCGGCGCTTTCTGGGGCATACTAACCAGATTCAGGACGTGACGATCAGCCCGAATGGGCAGACCGTGCTCAGCGCCGACTTTGACGGCGTGGTGCGCCGCTGGGACCTCAGCACGGGAGCGCAGGTGGGGCAGTTTGATGCACACGCGCGGCTGACATCCGTGTTGGTCTTCAGTCCGGACGGGCAGTTTGTGCTCTCCAGCGAGGCGCGCGGCGCGGGTACGGGCGACGAGAATACGCCCGATCTGACGCCGCTGCTGTGGGCGGTTGATTCCGGCGAGATTGTCCACGCGCTGGAAGGTCACACCAGCTGGGTCGATTCGGCGGCGTTCCATCCCGGCGGCAACCTGATCGTCACAGGCGGGCGCGACCGTAAGATCATCATCTGGGACCGCGCGACCGGCGAGGCGCTGCGCACGATTGAAGTCTACGACGACTGGGTCTCCGCGCTGGCGTTCAACGCCGACGGGTCACGGATGCTCTCCGGTGGCGACAACGCCGATCCGCGCGTGATGCTGTGGGATACGTCGTCGGCGAACGCGGATGAGTGGCAGCCAATCGAGATCGCGTGGCCGGTCCAACACAGTGCCGCCGTGACCACCGTGCAATTCAGCCCGGACGGTGCGAGCTTCCTCTCCAGCGCCAAAGATCGCCTGAT
>CAZMNL010000632.1:1551-2436 GCA_964567525.1 uncultured Anaerolineaceae bacterium | reverse complement strand
TGCGCCCCGCGATCTTGCAGCCGGGCGACGAGCTGATCATCCCGCCGCCGCAGCCGGACCCGACTCCGACGCCCACGCCCGCGCCGTAACGCGATCCGGGGGCATCAGATCACATCCAGCAGCGCTTTGGCGATCAGCATGTAGATCAGCAGGCCGGAGGCGTCAACCAGCGTGGTGATCATCGGGGCCGATACGACCGCCGGATCAATGTTCAAGCGGCGCGCCAGAAGCGGAATCACCGCGCCAACCGTATTGGACCACGTGCAGATCGCCACCACCGTCAGCCCGACCACCAGCGCAAAGCGGAAATCCACCTGTCCCCACACCAGCGCGTACAGGATACCGGCCACGCCCAGGATGCTCCCTAACCATAACCCGGAAACCAGTTCGCGCAGCACGACCTTGGGCATGTCGCGCAGGTGGATGTTTCTCAGCGCAACCCCCCGGATCACGGTGCTGACGATCTGCGCCCCCGTATTCCCCCCCGTGCCGATCAGCAGCGGAATGAAAAAGGACAGCGCGACGACGGTTTCCAGTTCGGTTTCAAACGAGCGCAGCACTGACCCGGTCAGCGTTTGCCCCAGAAACAGGATCAGCAGCCAGCCAATCCGCGCCCGGACAAAGTGCCGGATGGGAACCGTAAAATACGGCTGGTCCATCATGCCGCTGTCGTCAATCGCGGCGTAACGCATCAGGTCTTCGGTATCTTCATGAGTCAGAACATCGATGATATCATCGACCGTAATAATCCCTAACAGGCGTCCCGTTTCGGAAACGACGGGCAGCGCCAAAAAATCGTAGCGCGAAACCAGGTGCGCGGCGTCTTCCTGGTCGGTTTCCGGAGACACCGTCACCAGGTCGGCCATCATGATATCCTGTACCGCG
>CAZMNL010000632.1:0-1541 GCA_964567525.1 uncultured Anaerolineaceae bacterium | reverse complement strand
TCTCTCGCAGCGAGACAACCCCCAACAGGACATCCCCTTCCGCCAGGACGTACAGATCGGTCACGGTTTCGATTTCCGGGCCGACCTGCTGCAGATGCTCCAGCACTTCTTCTACGCGCATCTGCGGGGTCAGGCGTACAAACTTTTCCGTCATCAAGCGCCCGGCGCTGTCCGGCGGATAGCCGATCAGATCGCGGACCTCGCGCGCATCGGGCGCGCGCATGGCGGCCAGCAGCGCTTCCCGGCGTTGTGGCACGTCCTGGCTCAGAATCTCGGCGACTTCGTCCATCGGCATGATGTTCAGGTAATGGGCGATATCCGCGTCGCTCATTTCACGAAACAACTGCCGTGTCGCCTCGCGCCCTAACTCGTCCAGCACCTCCGCGCCCTGGTCAATCTCAAGCGTGCGGAACAACTGCTCTCGCTGCTCGGACGGCAGCCGTTCCAGGACATCCGCAATATCGGCGGGATGTGCGCGCACTAAGAGTTGATCGAGCGCCACATCGCGTTGATTCTCCAACACCTCCCGGATTTGTTCTTCGAGAGCCTGTACGTTGATATCGTGTGCGGTCGTCATAGGGCCTCCTGATCACATCACCTCAACATGCGCCAGCCGGAACTGCGGCTGCGCTTCCATCGCCGTATCGCCGCAGCTTGCCAGCGCCGGCTGCGCGGGCGCGTCTGCCAGAGTCACCGCGTAGATTGTACCGTCTACCACAGACTCGAAGCGGATCGCATCATCGCCGGGCTGATCCCCCAGCCAGCGCAGCGCGTCCCGCCTGCCGGTTTCCAGGCGCAGCAGTGCTTCGGCGGCCTGCACACGCCGGGGATATACCGACCGCCCGCGCAGCAGGTCCGGCGCGATGCGTCCAGCGTGACAGTCATCCACCAGCGCGGCGGCGTACTCCGGCTCCACGCGCCCGTAGACGATTCCATCCGGCAGGCAGATCACATTGGCCGCGAAACGATGCCCGCCCACGTGCGACGTTTGCCACACCGCTGCCCCGGCGCGCGCCGCCATCGCCTCGTACACCGGCACGCCGCGCCGCGCACAGCAGCGATCCCGCCGCCCGTGCGTGCAGACCACGAACAGCGGTTCAGCGGTACGCCGCGCATCGTAGGCGGAGTTACCCGCCAGGATCGCGGGGAGATCGAGCGCCAGCAGGTCCGCGTAATCCGTTAACAGGAAGCGGTACAGCGCCGAACCGGACTCGCGCGTCTGCGCCACGTAGAAGTATATCCCGTCCGGCACAAAACGCGGCTTTTGCCGGATCACCAGGAGGCGCGTTTGCGGGTGCGCGCGCTCGAAGCCGCGCAGGTGCGTTTTCACCGCGCCGGGAATATCGCTCTCAGCGAAGGCGTCCGGCTGCCAGCGCCCCTCGTATTCCAGTAGCAGCCACGTCGTGGTGATCTTGACCGAGCCAAAAAGCTGCTCCCCGGTCACGCGCGAAACGTCCGAGCAGAACAACCCCTGGTCAATGTCTGTCGTCATGGTCTTGAGTCTCCGTTGTAGGACTGCGATGTTTTCCCAGAACATAACT
>CAZMNL010000631.1:0-2451 GCA_964567525.1 uncultured Anaerolineaceae bacterium | reverse complement strand
AGCCCCAGCCCCATGCCGCCGTGCCGCCGCGTCATGTGATCTTCGACCTGGTGGAATTCCTCAAAGATGCGCGTCAACTGGTCCTGGGGAATGCCGACCCCGTTATCCTGCACGACGATCCACACCGCGCCGGGTTTGGGCATGTATGAGAAATGGATTTCGCCCCCGCTGGGCGTGAACTTGATCGCGTTGTTCAGCAGGTTGGTGATCGCCATCCCGAACTTCACGCGGTCCACGACAACCATCGTTCCCATATCCGGCATTCTGACGTGCAGCGTGTGCCCTTTGGCGTCGGCCATGCCCTGCACGTCGCGCTGCGCGCTCTGGAACAGCGCCGCCAGCGGCAGGTGCTCGCGCTGAAGTTCGGACTCGCCCAGCTTCAGATAACGCAGATTGGTCATATCTTCGATCAGGTTGCGCATTCGCAGCGCGCTGTTGAGTACCGCGCCCGCGTGCGCGCTGACCGCGCCCTGTGCGTCTTCCTTGAGGAACGTGGCATAGCCCAGGATCACGCTCAACGGCGTGCGCAGTTCGTGCGAGGCGATAGCGATAAAGTCGTTTTTCAGCTTGTCGAGCTGGTCGAGTTCGTCATAGGCGCGTTGAATCTGGTCGAGCATTTGCGCATTCTTGATGGCAATTGCCGCCTGTGACGCCAGCACCAGCATATTACGGCGGTCATTTTCGGTCCAGCGTCCCTCGCGCTTGTTCACCGCTTCCAGCACGCCAATCGGCTCGTCCTTGTAGTGCATCGGCACGCCGATCAACGAGCGCGTTTCGAACCCGCTTTGAGTATCCGCGTCGCGGAAGTGGCGCGGGTCTTTGCTCACGTCGTCCAGCACGATCACGCGCCGCTCACGCAGAATCGCCCCGGCGAGACTGCCTTCCAGCGGCACGGGGATATTGAACAGGTCGCGCTTAATCGGGCTGGTCGTCGCCGCCACAAAGCGCAGTTCGTTAGCGTCAGGATCGAACAACATGATCGACGCCGACTCGGATTCGGTGATCTCGGCGGCATGGCCCATGATCAACGACAGCAAGTTGCGCAGGTCCATCGTGGAGTTCAGCGCGCGGCTGATTTCCACCATGCGGGTTAAGCGCCGGATTTCCTGTTCGTACATCTCGCGCGACATCGGTTGTTCGCTCATAGCGCGTAACCCTCAATGACCAGTGGCTTGCCCGCCGGGATCGTTACTCTTGATCGTACACGATTGCCCCCAACCGGGCAATTGGGTTTCGATCCGGATTCGGTTAGATGCGGGCTTCGGCGGCGATCAGCGCGGCGGCCAGCGGCCCGCGAAAGACCAGCGCCGACCAGTACTGCACGGCAGCCGCGCCGCGTTCGGCAAAGTCGCGGTAAGTCGCGCCATCCAGCACGCCACCGCAGCCGATCACGTCCACCGGGGAGGCACGCAGCATCTTTTCTTCCAGCAGCACGGACGCCGCCGCAACCGCGTGATCGTGCAAACGCCCCCCGCCGACTCCCGCTGCCAGCGCGGGATCGTCGGGCGCGGGCATACCAAGCGTATTGGTGGCGATGATCGCGTCCACGCCGCAGTCTTCACAGGCGCGGAACAGCGCGCGGTACTGCGCCTCCGCCAGCCCCGGCCCGACCTTGACCCACAGCGGCAGATCACGCCCGGCAGACTCGCGCGCCCCGCGCAGGTAGTCCACCGCCGCGCCCGCCAACTGCCGCGCGAGATCGGCGCTCTGGTTGCCATGCGGATCGTCTTCGGTGTTCGGGCAGCTTAAGTTGAGCGTGAACCACGTCGGGTACACGCCGCGCTCGACAAACGCCGCCAGCCCCGAGAGCACTTCCCCGGTTTGCACGCCGGGATCGTCCACGCCGGGACTGACTGCGATATTGACGCCAAACTGCGCGGGAAGCTGCGCCCGCCGCGCCGCCAGGAACGCCGCCGCCGCCATCACGCCCGGATTGCGCAGCCCGACGCGGTTCTGCGTGGACTGCGTGGGCACGTCGCGCCAAACGACCGTGCCGGGATTGCCCATCCGGGGCCAGCGCGTGAACGATCCGAACTCGACCAGCCCCACCAGCCGGGGCATACTGCGCCAGCCGGGCATGATGTTCGCGCCGCGCGCGACCGCATTCAGTGCCGCCGCCTCGCTCTCGAAGCCGTCCCCCTTGACCAGCCCCGCCGCCAGGATCAGCGGCGAACGCAGCGGCATTTCGCCGACCTCCGCCGGAGATGACGTATCCGCCAGTTCGCGCGCCACGTCGAACACGGGCAGCAGCACGCCCAGCCGGTCCGCATAGCGCAGCAGCGTTTTCAGGTGTTCGTGCGCCGCCTGCGCGCTGACGCGCGGGAACATCGCGCCGCGCACCAGCCGGTATCCGGCCCGGTTCGCGCCCAGGAACGCGCGCCGCGCCAGCGCCTTACCCAGTGGTTCGGGAGTCTGTGTCACAATCCGCTTCCTTGCGATGCGAACAGGTTG
>CAZMNL010000630.1:0-2459 GCA_964567525.1 uncultured Anaerolineaceae bacterium | reverse complement strand
GTCAGCGGCAAGCACAACGACCTGGAAAACGTCGGCCCCTCACCGCGCCATCACACGTTTTTTGAGATGCTCGGCAACTTCAGCTTTGGCGATTATTTCAAAAGCGAGGCGATCCGCTTCGCCTTCGACCTGCTGACCCAGGTCTATGAGATGCCGGTCGAGCGCCTGGGCTTCACCGTTTACGAACACGACGACGAAGCCTATCGCATCTGGACCGAGGAAATCGGCGTGCCCGCGCACCGCGTCGCGCGCATGGGGCCGTCCACCAACTTCTGGCAGATGGCGGAAACCGGTCCCTGCGGCCCGACCAGCGAAATTCACTTCGACCTGGACCCGGCGCGCGGCGAAGACGCGATCATCGATGATCTCGTCGCGGAAGATGACCGCTTCCTGGAGATCTGGAACCTGGTCTTCATGCAGTACAACCGCACGCAGCCCGACCCGCAGCATACCGGGCAGTTCGATGAGCCGCTGCCCGCCCCCGGCGTGGATACCGGCGCAGGGCTGGAGCGCATTCTCAGCGTGCTGCAAGGCGCAAACGCCAACTACGAAACCGACCTGTTCATGCCGATCATCCGGCGCGTGCAGGAACTCACCGGGCACAGCGACGCCGAACGCGACGCCAACATCGTGCCCTACCGCGTGATCGCCGACCACATGCGCGCGGCCACCTTCCTGATCGCTGACGGCGTGCGCCCCGGCGCGACCGGGCGCGATTACGTCTGCCGCATGGTGATCCGGCGCGCGGTGCGCTTCGGGACCAAGCTCGGCTTTGAGGACCCGTTCCTGGCTGCCGTCGCCGACGCTGTGATCGAGAAAATGGGCGAAGCTTACCCCGAACTGGTCGAGGCGCACGAGACGATCCGCCGCACGATCACTAACGAGGAAGTGCGCTTCCGCCGCGCGATGGATCGCGCGCTGGCCGAACTGGACGCCATGCTCGACGATCTGGCGCGGCAGGTGCAGGATTACCTGCTCGAACAGATGGCCCCGTTGTTCAACGCCGGGCAGCAGGCCCCGTCTCCCGTTACCGGCGGCGGCCCACAGGACCAGCTCAGCGAGCAGATGGACCAGCTTAACGCGGCGCTGGCGCAGTCCGGCGCAGGGGATGCGCTGCGGCAGATGGTCGCGCATGTCGGGGTCGATACGAAGCTCACCGACGTGATCGACGCCTTCGCGCAGGACAGCGAAACGCGCGACGACCTGCTGATGATGGGCCAGCTTCCCGGTGAGCAGGCGTTCCGGCTGCACTCGGAAAAGGGCCTGCCGCTGGAGATCACGCGCGATATCGCCCAGGAGCGCGGCTTCACGGTGGACGAGTTCGGTTTTCGTGCGGCGCAGCGCGAGCACGAAGCGGTCAGCCGGGGCATGGACGGCGGCGCGTTTGGCGATATCGACATGGGGCAGGCTTACCGGCAGACATTGGCGGCTCTGCGCGAGCAGGGCGTGCTGGAAAACGGCGTCGAGCAGGATCAGTACGGCTCGCTGACCCGCGCGGCGCGTGTGCTGGCGATCCTGCATAACGGCGCGATGGTCGAGTCTGCCAGCGTGGGCGACCAGGTTGAGATCGTGCTGGACCGCACGCCCTTCTACGTCGAGTCCGGCGGGCAGGTCAGCGATACGGGCGTGATCGAGGGCGACGGCTGGACAGTCGATATCGAAGACGCGCGCAAACCCATTGGCGGCCTGATCGTACATACCGGCGAGGTGGTCGAGGGCAAGCCCGCCGCCGGGGAAGATTGCACGGTCACGGTGGACGGCGAGCGCCGCATGGACATCATGCGCAACCACACCGCCACGCACCTGTTGCACGCCCAACTGCGCGCCGTGCTTGGCACGCACGTTCACCAGCGCGGCTCGCTGGTCGCGCCGGACCGCCTGCGCTTCGACTTCAGCCACGATCATCCCGTCGCGCCGGACGAACTGGACACCATCGCGCATCACATCAACGAAGCGATCCTGGCCGATATGCCGGTCACGGCGGAGATTAAGAAGCTCGACGAGGCGCGCAGCGAGGGCGCGATGGCGCTCTTTGGTGAGAAATACGGCGACGAGGTGCGCACGGTCAATATCTGGGACGAGGGCGACACGCACTACAGCTACGAACTCTGCGGCGGTAACCACGTGGACGCGACCGGCGTGATCGGCCCGTTCGTGTTCACAGCGGAAGGCAGCGTCGCGCAGGGGATTCGCCGCGTGGAGGCGCTGACCGGTCACGCCGCCGAAAGCTACATTCGCCGCCGCCTGAACCTGCTCAGCCGCAGCGCCGCGCAGTTGGGCACCACGCCCGACCATCTCGGCGAGCGTATCGCCGCGCTGCAAGAGGATTTGCGCCACGAGCAGCAGGAAAACAACCGGCTGCGCCGCCGGGTCGCGCGGCTGGCCTTCGAAGACCTGATGCGCGACGTGGAAGTGATCGACGGCGTCGCCGTGCTGGTGGCGCAGGTCGAGCCGACCGC
>CAZMNL010000629.1:0-2463 GCA_964567525.1 uncultured Anaerolineaceae bacterium | reverse complement strand
GTGGTGTCAGCCGGGGGCGGCGCATCCGGGGCTGGATCGCGCGGCACGACGGACGGACGCCGGGTTCCGGCGGCTGCGGGCGTTGCTGAGGTGGGCGGTGAGGCGATGGGCGGGTGGCTGTTGTGAGGATTGGCGTGGTGGTGGTCGCCGTAGTCCTCGCTATCGTGCTGATTATCCCAACCGTAATCGTGTTCGTCGGGCATGGTATCGAGCCGGTTAATGCCGCGCTCAAGCATAGCGCGCAGCCATGCCACCGCCACCACGATATGGTACGGACGTAGTTGGAAGATCAGCGCCAGGCCCGCAAAAAACATCAGGCCGTAGAAGCCCAGCGACACGCCGCGTCCCAGGCTGCTGATGACTTCGGTCAGCGCCCAGCCGATATAACCGCCGCCGCCACCTTCTTGAGCCAGCGCGCGGGGCTGCGGGTCGTTGGCAAACAGGTGCAGCAGGGCCAGCGCACTGCCGAACGTGATTTCAATGGCGGCAATGCGCGCCCAGCCCAGTCTTAACACGATCCCGAATTTCGGCAGCAGTGCGATCATGCCGGTGGCAAGCACGCCCAACGAAAAGACATACGCACCGTCACCGAAAAGCTGGCGCAAAATATCCGACGTTGTGACCGCGAACGCCCCTTGCGATGAGGTGTTCAACAGTGCGGTGAGCATCACCACGCCCAACACGATCAGCAGCAGCGCGCCGATTTCGTCGATCCAGGGGGGCAGTTTTTCGACCAGGCCGCGCCAGAATGCCGGGTCCGTGATGGTTTTTGCAACCGCGCGCAAACGTTCCCGGACCTGTTGCAGCGTATCCGGGCGTTTGGAGATCGCCGGGCGTTTCTTGGTCACGCGCGTGCGGGGCTTGTCTTTGGTGGTGCTTTGGGCTGATGAACCGCTTTTGCCCCGTGGCTGCGTGGTTTTGCTCTGTGCCTTTGTCCCGGTAGCCCGCGATTGCCGGGCGCTGGTTGATGTATTTTTGGACGCTGTGCGTGATGTGGTTGCCGTCTGCTCGGTTTTAGCTGCCGTCGCACGTTTTTTCGGCGTGCTTTTCGAGCCAGACGACGTAGAACGACCGCCGCCGGCGGTCTGTTTCTTAGCCATCAACTCTCACCCTTTTACCTTTTTGCTACTTACGGGAAACCGCGATTATGATAGCATAGACGTAGTATCGTGGGAAGTATTTACTCTCTATTCTAGACCTTTTGTTCTGCTGCCGCAATGCTGCAAAACGGCCAGATATATTGGGTATGTTATAATTTGGGTTGTTTGACTCGAAAACCATGTGGACTGAGGAATACAACGCATGAGCGAACCATCAGAAAAAAACGCCGAAGGGACGTCCCGGAATACGTCCAGCGATGTTAAGACGGTCCTGATTGTTGAAGATACGGTTGAACTGGCTGAGATTCTCCAGGCTACATTGGAACGGTTGAAATTGAACGTTTTTCATGAGGCGCACGGCAGCAAGGCGGTTGATCGCTATTTTGACGTGCAGCCGGATGTGATGCTGCTCGATATCGCGCTGCCTGATACGACCGGGTGGAAAGTGTTGGAGACTATCCGCGAGAACAAGAAGGGCGGCAAGCCGCTGAAGGTGATCGTTATTACGGCGTATGGTGACGCGGCCAACCGGCTGATGGGCAAATTGCAGGATATTCACGGCTACCTGATCAAGCCGTTCAAACCGGACGACGTGGAAGCCGAGGTTCGAAAGGTGCTCAATCTCAAACTGTGAGCAATGAGGTTGTGCGAGGACTGATCGCAGTGCAGCGTATTCGTACTCGTTTCCTGGTCGGAGCTGCTGTGCGCGTCGCGCTTGTTGGCGCGACGTTATTTTTGCTGGTCCAGCTCGCACCGGTGAGCCGAGGAGTTGATCGTTGGATGGGGGCTGCCGGGACTGCGCCGGGTTTGCCCGAAGCGCAGGCGGCGTACAGCCGGGTATTACAGTGGACCGGCGCGCATCCGGTGGTTTACGAGTCGCTGGTCACCGTGAGTCTCGCAGCGGGCAAACCCGGCGCGGCGCGTGTGTACCTGTATGCGCTGGCGGAGTACGACGGCTGGACTCCAGCCCGCCGTGATTGGCTGCGCGAGGTGCTGGTCGCGGAAGGAGATATCCTGGGCGAGACAGCGCTGCTCTACGCCGCAGCAGGCGAACAGGTTAGCGATCTGGAGGGGCTGCACCGGTTGGCGGAACAGCAGATCGCGCGCCAGAATTGGGCGCAGGCCCAGGTGACTCTGGTGCAGCTTGCCGAATACGATCCGGACAACGCTCAGGCGTTATACCAGTTGGGCGTTTTGTTGGCGTTGGACGTGCCCGCCGAAGCAGTCCATTATCTGAATCGCGCTGCTGCTCATCGCGCCTGGCGCGCCCGTGCAAACGCTGTACTTGACGCACTCGCCGTATACGGGCAGGCAACGCCATCCAATGCCCATACTTACATGGGAACCACGCTCGTTGGGTTAG
>CAZMNL010000628.1:0-2467 GCA_964567525.1 uncultured Anaerolineaceae bacterium | reverse complement strand
CGAAGTGGCCCCGGCGCGCGCGATGTCGCTGGCGATGCGCTGGCTGTTGGCGGGCGCGCGCGGGCGCGGTGGTCGCAGCATGGCCGAAAAGCTGGCGAACGAACTTATGGATGCTGCCACCGGTCAGGGTTCCGCGATCAAGAAAAAAGACGATACGCATCGCATGGCGGAAGCCAACCGTGCGTTTGCGCACTATCGCTGGTAAATCAACCCTAAAGGGTAGCGTAGACCCGTTATGTCTAAACAAGCCACAACCAGCAGCGCCCTGGACCTGGATCGGGTGCGCAACATCGGCATTATCGCCCATATTGACGCGGGAAAGACGACCACGACCGAGCGCGTGCTCTATTACGCCGGTCTGATCCACCGCATGGGCGAAGTCCATGATGGCGCGGCCACGACCGATTATATGGAACAGGAAAAAGAGCGCGGGATCACCATCACCTCAGCCGCGGTGACGGCGTTCTGGCGGGATTACCAGATCAATCTGATCGATACGCCCGGTCACGTCGATTTCACCGCCGAAGTACAGCGCAGCCTGCGCGTGCTGGATGGGGGTGTGGTGGTCTTTGACGGTGTGGCCGGCGTGGAGCCGCAGTCCGAAACGGTATGGCGTCAGGCCAACGATTACCACGTGCCGCGCATCTGTTTTGTCAACAAGATGGATCGCACCGGCGCGGACTTTGACCGCTGCGTCGAGATGATCGTGGACCGGTTAAGCGGGAAGCCCGTACCGATCCAGATTCCTTACGGCGAAGGGATCAACTTCAACGGCATCATCGACCTGTTCAAGCGCGAACTCGTCACCTATGGCGATGACCTGGGCACGGCGATTGATCGCGGCCCGATCCCGGCGGATTTTGCCGAGATCGCGGAAGCCGCGCGCGCGGCGATGGCCGAAAAGATCATCGAAACCGACGAAGCCCTGACCGAAAAGTATCTGAACGAAGAGCCGATCAGTGATGAAGAACTGGTCGCGGCTTTGCGGGTCGCCACCATCGTGGGGGAACTGCACCCGGTGTTGTGCGGCTCGGCGCTGAAGAACAAAGGCGTTCAGATGCTGCTGGATGCTGTCGTCGAACTGCTGCCTTCCCCGCTGGATGTCCCGCCGATCAAAGGTCAACACGCTACTACTGGCGAGAGTGTAGAACGTCACCCCAAAGATGAAGAGCCGCTTTCCGCGCTCGTCTTCAAAATCGTGACCGATCCTTTCGTGGGGCGGTTGGCGTTCTTCCGCGTGTATTCCGGCGTATTGAAGGCCGGTTCGCGCGTGCTCAACTCGACCAAAGATCGCAAGGAACGTATCGGGCGCGTGGTGCGCATGTTCGCGGACAGCCGCGAAGATGTCGAAGAAGTCCACGCGGGCGATATCGCCGCGACGCTGGGCCTGAAGCAAACGTTTACCGGGGAAACGCTCTCCGCAGAAGATTTCCCCATTATCCTGGAAAATATCGAGTTCCCGCAGCCGGTGATCCGGGTCGCTATTGAACCGAAAACCAAAGCGGACCAGGACAAGATGGGCATCGCCCTGCAAAAGCTGGCCGAAGAAGACCCGACCTTTGTGGTCACGACCGACGACCAGACCGGGCAGACGATCATTTCCGGTATGGGCGAACTGCACCTGGAAGTGCTGGTGGACCGCATGTTCCGCGAGTTCAAGGTGGATGCGCGTGTCGGTAGGCCGCGTGTCTCGTACCGCGAAACCGTCACCCGCGCCACGCGCGGCGAAGGCCGTTTCGTGCGGCAGACCGGCGGCAGCGGGCAGTACGGCCACGCGATTATCGAGGTCGAGCCGCTGGCGGATGAGGTCGAGGAAGACGTGATCGTCGAGAACAATGTGGTCGGCGGCGCGATCCCGAAGGAATACATCCGGGCGGTTGAGTCCGGGATCCGCGAAGCGGCGCAGAGCGGCGTAATTGCGGGCTATCCCGTGACGCGCATCAAAATCGCCATCGTGGACGGTTCCTATCACGAGGTTGACTCGTCGGAGATGGCCTTCAAAGTGGCCGGATCGATGGCGCTTAAAGACGCGGTTCATCACGGCAAAGCGATCCTGATGGAACCGTATATGCGCGTGGAAGTGGTTGTCCCGGAAGATTACGCCGGTGACGTGATGGGCGATCTGTCCGCACGGCGCGGCAACATTGCCGGTATGGAAACGCGCAGCGACGGCGTATCCTCGATCAAGGCCGAAGCGCCGCTGGCGGAGATGTTCGGTTACGCGACCAACCTGCGCAATATGTCGCAGGGGCGCGGCAGCTTCACCATGGAATTCAATAAGTACGAACCTGTGCCGGAGAAGCTCGCTCAAGAGGTGATCGAGGGCAAGCGCTAGCGCACGGGATAACGATATCGGCCTGCACCTGTACCGAAGCAGGCATAAGCATGAGATTGAACCTTTAGGGAGGCATCATGGCTAAGGGAAAGTTTGAGCGCACGAAGCCCCATCTGAACGTGGGGACCATCG
>CAZMNL010000627.1:0-2470 GCA_964567525.1 uncultured Anaerolineaceae bacterium | reverse complement strand
TCGTGGTCGAGATGGAGGAACCGGAGCACTACCCGGCGGCGCAAGCGCTGGAAGAGATTGGGCTGTCCGCCGATGGTTTTGATCCCGACCGTGATCCGCCGCCGTTCTACGACCAGGCGACCAACACCGCCTACTGGATTGGCGTCTATCAGCCTGATCCCGATGACCGCGAAGTTTGCGTTGCCAGCATCCTCTCGCTGACGCGCGACCCGGATTCCGGCGCGTATGAAGCGCAGCTTGCCCCGTGCGTGGTCGGTGACTGGGACAAGGCGTATGAAGCCAGCGAGTATCTGATCGGTGTGGCTACTCGCAATGAGGACATTGAGCGAGTGTTTGAAGCCGCTGAAGGCATGGCGATTGCAGGCAACCAGCGTGACGAGTGGCAGCACGAGCGCGGGGTCGAGCTTGAGCCGGATTCTGCCCAGGACATCGGCGAATACGCCGCCCAACAGTGGGATCTGGACCTATGAGCGAACTGGATACCTCTTTCACCTTCCGGCTCACGCATGAAGACAAAACCGCCCTGGCCGAACTGGCTGAACGCTTGGGCTGTGATCGCGGCGCGGTGCTGCGCCGGATGATCCGGCAGTCGAAGATTGACCTCGCGAACAATGGCAGCGGCCAGTTTGCTGCCAATGGGCGGACCTTCCAACTCAAACTGCAACCGGTGGAGCGTGTAGAATGACCGACCAGCAAACCATTACGCGCAAGGAGTTTCCCAACGGTGACGTCGCGTTCGATGAAGGTGATGGGCTGGAGTACCGCACCGCAGACGCCGCTTACCACGTCGAACTCGACTCACCCAAACGCCCGTTGAGCGACGAGCCATATGGCGTGGACCTGGTGCGCACGACGCACGACACGCAGGGTGACGAACGCCAGCAGCGCCTGACGCTGGCCGAATACCGCTCGCAGATGGCGGCGGAGGAACACGTCCGCGAAGTGGAGCAAATGCTGTTGGATCAGGGGCGTGCAGGGCTGGATGTCGAAATGAATCTGGTCACGGCCATGCCTTATGAGACTGACGAACCGCTCTATCTCGTTGGGCTGTACCCACCTGCCCCGGATACGGATTCCGCCATACTGAACGTGCTGCGGATTGATGGCGAACGGCTGGACATCGCCCCGGTCGCGCGTGGTCCGGTCGCAGAGATGGCCGCTATCGAGCAGCGCCTGTTCGAGGTCCAGGCCGAAGGCAACACCGATGTGTTCCTGAAGGCGGCCACTGCCGAAGCCGTGCGCTCACATACCCTGGCCCCCAACACCCCGTTATTCGCGGCAGAAGGAGCCGAATTGGTGGTAACTACTCCGCCCGAATGGGAAGATCATCCCGACTGGCCCGATCTCAGCACCTGGGACCAGCCGCCCACACCCCGACCTGCCGCCCTGGTGCTGCCGGTCACGTTCGGCGACGACATGACGCCGTTCGACGCAAAGGGGCGCTATGTGCCGCATCATCATGATGAGGCGGATACCGTCCACTTCTTTTCAGTGATCGACCGCTCATCGGACAGCCCGCTGCCGGAAGACACGACACACGAACTGCGGTATTTTCGCGCCCACCAAACAGAGGAGGGGATCATCATGCACGACTCGTTGCCGATCATGCCGGTAGCTGATCCTGACCGTTCGCCCTGGCCGCTGCCTGCGCTGAACCTGCA
Organism: uncultured Anaerolineaceae bacterium; assembly: GCA_964567525.1. Taxonomy (GTDB): domain Bacteria; phylum Chloroflexota; class Anaerolineae; order Aggregatilineales; family Aggregatilineaceae; genus CAYRNY01. Next base: position 809 of record CAZMNL010000627.1, on the reverse strand, counting down.
CCTGGAAGATGGTGATCTGGCTGCGGCGCAGACCCTGGCACGCGATACGGCAGGGGATCATGATCTACCTTTTCCTGACCAACCACCTCCCCTGGGGCCGGACGAACGACAGCTCGTCTCGGAATCCGGTTGGTATCACTTCGATGCGGCGCTGGTGTCGGCCACGCCGCAGGGCGTCGATGATGGTTACAGCGTGGGCGTGGTCGATGTCTACGCCAACCACGAAAACGGCCAGTGGGCGGCCCGCTGGCTGCCGATGGGCGAATTCGATACGCTCGATGAAGCGCTATCCTACCAGCAGCAAACGCTGCTCACCCGCGTGGCTGAAGACGGCGAATCGGCGTTTTCACCGGCGGGCTTTAACGACAGCCCGGCAATCTACGAGCGGATCGCACTGGCCGAAGCCGACGCCGCGCTAACCGACCTGCTCGAACAGAACGACGGGCACTATCCGCCTGACTACGATGGCGACCATGAACCGGCATGGGAACCGCTCACGTCGAAGGAGTGGGACGCCTACCGCGATCATGTGCGAGTCGTGACCGAGAACATCTACGACACCGAACGCATCCGCGAGAGCCTGCCCACCGGCACACCCCCACTGGCTGATGACGCGCTGGTCGCGGCCAGCATCCAGCCTGACGCCCCGTATCTCCAGGCGCAGGACTTCATCTTTGAGGATTTTGAGCCGAAGGACATCGCCCCGACTTGGCGGCTGGACATCGTGCCTGCGCATGATCCCGATGGCGCACCGTTGGGCTATTCGGCGGTGTGTGTGGTGGACTTTGCCGATCTCGCTGAAGTGGTTT
>CAZMNL010000626.1:0-2476 GCA_964567525.1 uncultured Anaerolineaceae bacterium | reverse complement strand
CCCAAACGCTACCGGGGATCGAACCATCAAATGGGTAATTATTTCTGTGGATCAGCCTTAGCTCCTGATGATCTCAATGAGTCGATGTTGTGCGTCCCAGTGTAGCACACCTCGCGCCGCTGCTGGACTCGGGTGCATTCCGAATCTGGCGCGCCGGTTTTCTGATTTGAATCCGCCCCCGTAATTCCAGTGGCCTGAATCATCCTGCGTGGATCGTAGACCGAGTCAGCGCGTATGCAAAGTCGCCGTTCCGCGTGGGATGTGCGATACTCGCGCTGGATGACACAATATCGCCAGGGGGATGTGTTTCAAATGCGGGGCAAAAAGATGCACCACAGAGAACACCGAAGACACAGAGGTTTTCAGCAGAAAAGAGACAAAACCGGAGGGTATCTGTTTCGTGAACTGAACCAGAAACATACGCGTTTTTTCTCACGATTTTCTCAAAAAATTCTCCGTGCCCTCTGTGGTGAAAAAAATCCTGCCCCCAATTTGGGATGCACCCCGCGTAAGGGTGAGAGCGGCGGCTGAGTAGTGCGAGAGGTTGTATGTTAACAGGACTCGAAAACGGCATCGGACTCGATTTCGTCGCCTGGCTGCAAACGCACGGCGGCGACCTGCTGGATGTGCTGGCGAAACTGCTTAACGTGATGGGCAGCAGCATCTTTGCGCTGATCGTCGCGCCGCTGGTGTACTGGGTGATCAACCGGCGCTTGGGGCTGCACATGCTGCTGATGCTGCTCGTCGGGGCGCTGATCACCACGCTGACCAAAGAGATCGTGCAGGCGCCGCGTCCGTTCGTCGCACATCCCGGCGAGGTCACGGCCCTGTTTGACGTGAAGGGCTACGGCTTCCCCAGCGGGCACGTGATGAGCGCGATCATGTTCTGGCTGCCGGTGGTGATCATGCTGCGACGCCGCGCCTGGTGGTGGGTGTACGGCGGCTACGTGCTGCTGATGGCGTGGAGCCGCATGTACGCGGGCGTGCATTACCCGCAGGACGTGATCGGTTCGATGCTCATCGCCCTGCCGCTGATCGGGCTGTACCTGCGCTAGCAGCCAAACGAAGCCGCGTTTCGTGCGCCCTGGCTGGCCGGGACGATGGTAGTCGCGCCCTGGGTGCTGCTGCCATTCCTGCGCAACTACGACGACGGCGTGACTACGCTTGGCACGCTGTTCGGCTTTGGGCTGGCGCTGGCCTGGGTGCGCCCACGCGCGGAGTTCGCGGTCAGCGCAGCGGCTTCACAGCGCGCCCTGCGTTACGGGTTGGGGATCATGCTGCTGCTCGCGCTCTTTGTGGGGCTGGATACGCTGTTTGGGTCAGCAGAGCCGGACTACGTCTTCCGCATAGTGCGGTACGCGGCGGTGGCGATCTTCGCGGTGGCGGTATGGCCCACGCTGTGGACCCGCGCCCGCCTATAAGCGCAAAACCGGCAGACACTTACTTGCCCTGCGGACCGTCCGGCCCCAGTACCGTACCGGGCGTGATGACCTGCTGCGGCACAAGGTCCGGCGTGGCGATCAGGTCGTAGACCATCGCGCCCGTGACGCGTACCGGGACGATTGCGCCGGTCGGCAGCTCGCCCTCGATCAGCACGTAACCGTCGATCTCCGGCGCGTCACGGTACGAGCGCGCGAGGCTGATCGTCTCGCCGGTGGGATTGCCGTCTTCGTCCGCGGCTTCCGCGTGGCCCTCGACCAGCACATCCAGCGTGCGCCCGACGAGCGCCTGGTTACGCGCCAGGCTGATCGGCTGCTGCGTGCTCATCAGCAGGTCACGCCGCGCGATCTTGACATCTTCCTCGACCTGCCCGCCGAGTTCCGCCGAAGGCGTGCCCGGCTCAAAGCTGTAGGTGAAGCAGCCCACGCGGTCAAAGCGCATTTCCTCGACGAACTGCATCAGCGTCTCGAACTCGTCATCCGTCTCGCCGGGATAGCCGACGATAAACGTCGTGCGGATCGCGAGATCGGGCATGGCAGCGCGCATCGTGCGGATCGTGCTGCGCACCCAGTCCATATTCGCCGGGCGGCGCATCCGTAACAGCGTGCGGCGGTCGGCGTGCTGCAAGGGAATATCCAGGTACGGCAAAATCTGCGCGTGCGCGGCCATCACGTCGATCAGGCGCTCGGTCACGTAGCCGGGATAGGCGTACATGATGCGTATCCAGGGCACATCCGGCACGGCGGCGGTTAACTGCTCCAACAACGCCGCGAGTCCGTCCTTCATGCCCAGGTCGTGGCCGTAGTCGGTGCTGTCCTGCGCGATCAGGATCAATTCCTGCACGCCCCGGTCGCGCAGAAAACGCGCCTCGGCAATGATGCGGTCCATCGGGCGGCTGACGGCAGTCCCTTTAATCGCCGGGATCGCGCAGAAGGCGCACGGGCGGCGGCAGCCATCGGCGATCTTGAGATAGGCGCTCGGCCCGTGTACGGCGACACGCGGCACGCCGCGCTCGTCCGTCCCGACCGTCTCCGCC
>CAZMNL010000625.1:0-2476 GCA_964567525.1 uncultured Anaerolineaceae bacterium | reverse complement strand
GCCGAACTGGTCAGCAGGTCGAGAATCGCAGTCTTGGTGATACCGTACTGCGTCAACATGCCCGCCGTGCCGACCTCGCGCTCGGTCATCGCACCCAGCAGGTGATCGGTGTCAACGGTGGACTGGTTGAGCGCCTGCGCCGCGCTGAGCGCCTCATCCAGCGCGATGATCATCGTGCGGCTGAGTTCCACCGAGCGCCCGTCATTACCAAAATACATCAGGTCACCGGAAACGTCACGGCGGCTCTGTACGGCGAGCTTGGCCTGCCGTTCCAGCCGGTCGAGGTCCGCGCCGCGCCGTTCGGCGAAGTGCTTCAAAAGCTGCGCCGCCGCCGTGCCCTTGCTGCGCACCAGGGCCAGCAGCACGGCTTCCGGCGTCATCAATTTCTTACCATACGCGGAGAGGATATCCGCCGCATCGTCCATCACGAGCTGCGTGTCTTTGGTCAGAAGATTGGGGTTCAGGTTGCCCATGCGTGTTTTTTTCCTGGAGACTGGAATATTCAAGTTTCGAGTTTTCAGTGATCAGTTATCAGATGACGACTGTAAAATCGAATGGCATATACACCGCCCCCATTATACCGGAAACTGCCCGGTTTCACGTGTGCTAATCCGCCCAAGGGTGCATTCCAGAGTGGGGGCAGAATTTTTTCACCACAGAGAACACAGAGATCACGGAGAAGTTATGCGAGAAAACTCTGAGAAAACACGTGACGGTTTGCAGCCCCGTTCACGGAACAGTTACCCTCTCTATGTTTGCACTTTATTGCTTTACCTCACCCCAACCCCCTCTCCGCGTGTGGAGAGGGGCTTGCCTGCCCCCGTACTCCCCCTCTCCGGAGGCTGGAACGTATGCGCAGCATACGCGGGGGCACGGGGGGTGAGGTAAATTTAGAAATCTGCAAAGGTAGAGAGATACCCTCTGGCAGCCTCTTTTTTTTCTTAAAAATCTCTGTGTCCTCCGTGTACTCTGTGGTGTATCTTTTTGCCCCGAATTTGAAACGCACCCTCCGCCCAACCGCACACAACAAAAACGCCCCCGGCAGTGAGGGCGTTTGAGGGTGTCGCAATCAAAGGGCCGACGGCACGCCGCCGTCGCCTTACTGCGTCTCGGACAGGCGGTAGCCGATGCCGCGCACGTTGACGATAATATTCGGGTTCTGCCCGGAAGACTTGAGCTTGCGGCGCAGGTTGCTGACATGCGGGCGGATCACCTCGCGGGCCTCGTGTTCTTCCAGCGTGTAACCGCGCACCTCGCGCACCAATTCCGAACAGGGCACCACGCGCCCGCGATGCGCCGCGAGATACAGCAGCAGGTCGAACTCGGTCGGCGTCAGGTCGATGGGCTGGTCCCCGACCGAAATCTGGTAACGCCCTGGGTAGATCGTCAGCGGGCCGATGGTCATGGTCGTGACCGGTGTCACAACCGGCGTGCCCTGCTGGGACGACGGCGGCGTTTCGGCGCGCGGCTCATCTAAATTGAGTTCCGGCGCATCGCTCGCCAGCGCCTCGACATTGTCGCGGATCGAGCGCAGCAGCACGCGGCGCTGCTTCATGTTCCGCGCGCGGTCCAGGCCCCGCGAAACACTGTCGCGGATATCCTGGCTGCTGCTGGGCTTCACCAGGTAATCGTGCGCGCCCAGGCGCAAACTTTCAATCGCTGTTTCCAGGCTGGCGTAACCGGTCAGCAGAATCACGACCACATCCGGGGAACGTTCTTTGATCTTCGCCAGCAGCTCGACCCCGGTAAGTCCAGGCATACGAATATCAGTCAACACCACATCGTAATCCTGGTGATCGAGCTTTTCCAGGGCTTCTTCACCGGACGCAGCCGCATCGACGTGATACCCAACACGCTGTAACGTTTTGCTGATCGAGTAGCGAATCGCATCCTCGTCATCAACAAGCAAAATATAGGCATCTTCACTAGCAGTCATCAGAGCATGACCTCATCAATAAGCGTTGACGGCGCAAGAGTTCATCCTATCTTAACTATAACTGAAGGTTCGCAAATGCGCAAGTCCCTGTTAATGCCCCTGATAGTCATTTCACAAACCTTGCGTTGTCTCACCCTTGCGCCGCACGATCCCAGCGCACCACCAGCACGCGGCCCGGCGTGGCAATATCCGGCGGCACGGCGAACGGCGCCCCGACCCGCCCGCGCAGCCCGCGATCCGACGGCGCGACCAACCACGCGATCCGCGCATCCTCCACGACCAGCAGCGGCACACGCGCGCGCCAGTATACCGGCACGCCCATACCGCCCAGCGTGGTGACTAATTTCTGCGACCGCCCGCCCAGCCCGCGCGGTTGGAAGCGGTCGCCGGGCTGCGCGGACCGCAGCCGCAGCGGGGTTCCCAGCGCGATCACCAGCGCCGCAGCCAACGGATCGGCGTGCAGCGCGGCGAGATCGTCATCCGTGCGATGTCCGATTCCTGAGAAAAGTGGTAATCGCCGTCATTCCAGCGAAAGACGCG
>CAZMNL010000624.1:0-2477 GCA_964567525.1 uncultured Anaerolineaceae bacterium | reverse complement strand
CCGCTACTGCTGCGCGGACGGTGATGACTGGCTCGATCTGCCCGCCTCACTCACGCAGGAAGATATCGCTAACATGGCGGGCTTGAACCGCAGCACGGTCAGCACCCTGATCAACGGGCTGCGCCGTGAAGGGGTGCTCGGCGGTCAGGGCCGGGCGATCTCCGTCAATCACACCGCGATTCAGCAAATTCTGGAAGATGCCGGACTGGAGGTGCTGGAATGATGCAAACGGTTATTCTCTATCTGGGCAACACCGACGCCGACCGCGCCGCGCGGCAGACCTTGCAGCGCTGGTGCCGCGATCACCACGTGGTGCTGGCCGTCGAATCGATTCACGCGGATCCAGCGGCGGCGCTGCGTTTGCACATCACGCAGTTGCCCGCGCTGGTCGTTGCCGACGCCGTGATTGCGCAGGGACCGCCCGACGACTGGCTGACCGATTCGTTTATGGACACGCTCGCCCGGCGTTTGGGCTGTAGCTAGACAGGCCGTCTCGCTGCAATTTATCTCTCAATATATAACAAGGAGCACAAATCACGATGGGCTACGATGCGATTATTATTGGCACAGGGCAGGCGGGCTTCCCGCTGGCCGGGGCACTGACGGGTAAGGGCTGGCGCGTGGCGCTGGCCGAGAGCAGTTTTTTCGGCGGCACGTGCATCAACTACGGCTGCACACCGACCAAAACCATTGTCGCCAGCGCGCGCGCGGCATACCTGGCCCGGCGCGGCGCGGATTTCGGCGTGCATACCGGCCCGGTCCGCGTTGATTTCGCTCGCGTCATGCAGCGCAAAGATGCGATTGTCGAGCGTTTCCGGGGTGGGCTTGTCGAACGACTGGAAAGCACCGACAACCTGGCGATTTACCGCGAACAAGCCCGCTTCGAAGGCCCGCACACGGTCCGCGTTGGGGACGCAGTGATCGAGGGCGAGCGCATCTACATCAACACCGGCGCGCGCGCTTTTACCCCGCCGATTCCCGGCCTGGAGAGCGTGGACAATGTCGGGATACTGCGGCTCACCGAGCTGCCCGAACACCTGTTAATCCTGGGCGGCGGCTATATCGGGCTGGAGTTCGGGCAGGCGTTCCGGCGCTTCGGCAGCGACGTGACGATCATCGAAGCCGGGCCGAAGCTGATCCGCCGCGAGGATGACGACGTAGCCGCCGGGGTGCTGGAGATTCTCGAAAACGAGGGTGTGCGCGTGCTGCTGAACGCGACCGCGACGCGCGTCACGCAGGATCACGGCGGCGTGCGCATGACCGTTGAGCAGGACGGCGCGGAACACACCGTCAGCGGTTCACACCTGCTGGTCGCCATTGGCCGCCGCCCGAACTCCGACACGCTCGCGCTGGACCGGGCCGGGGTGGAAACCACCGAACGCGGCTATATCACGGTGGACAATCATCTGCGCACCAATGTGCCGCACATCTTCGCACTGGGCGACGTGAACGGGCGCGGCGCGTTCACGCACACCTCGTACAACGACTACGAGATCGTGCTGGACAACCTCAACGGCGGCACGCGCCGCCTCTCCGACCGCCACATGACCTACGCGCTGTACATCGATCCGCCGCTGGGCCGCGTGGGGATGACCGAGGAACAGGTCCGCGCGGACGGGCGCGCGGCGTTGACCGCCACCATGCCGATGAGCAGCGTTTCCCGCGCTATCGAACGCGACGAAACGCAGGGATTCATGAAGGTGCTGGTGGATGCGAACACCAAACAGTTTCTTGGCGCGTCGATCCTGGGCATTGGCGGGGATGAGATCATCCACACCATTACCGACCTGATGTATGCTCACGCGCCCTATACCGTGATGCAGAATGCCGTCCACATTCACCCGACGGTCAGCGAACTGCTGCCCACGCTGCTGAACGGACTCAAGCCGCTGGAATAGCGCATCTCGCCAAACCATTGCAGCGCAGGAGCGCGGCGGCTTCTGCGCTGTTTTGATTCATGCGCGCGTAAGTGAAGAAAAGAACAAATTGTTCAGATAATTATTTGCTATAATAGTGAGCAGGGTATCTCCCCTCATGATCTGCTGGCACGCAAAAAGGAGCTTTTATCATGTCGCGCAATGGAAATTTAGAAGGTGATGTTTTTTATCCCCCCGAAGAAGTGACCCGCTACGCCAACCAGCCCGACTACGACGCGATCAACGACGCCATGATCGCGGACCTGGCGGGTGAGTGGGGCCGTATCGCCCGCGAGGAGTTCGAATGGTTCCAGGACTGGGACCAGGCGCTCGATGAGTCGGACGCGCCGTTCTACAAGTGGTTTGTGGGCGGCAAGACCAACATCGTGCATAACGCGCTGGATCGCCACCTGGCTACGTGGCGGCGTAACAAGGTCGCGTTCTACTGGGAGGGCGAAAACTACGATCAGCGCAGTTTCACCTATCACCAGTTGGAGCGCGAAGTCTGCCGTTTCGCCAGCGTGCTGCGCGCGATGGGCGTCAACCAGGGCGACCGCGTCA
>CAZMNL010000623.1:0-2482 GCA_964567525.1 uncultured Anaerolineaceae bacterium | reverse complement strand
CGGGTCGGCCGCGATCGAACGCAGCAGGTCGACTTCGTCCACATCGCACTTGTTGTGGACAAAGTTCACCACGTCGCGCCCGATCAACTGGTCCGCCGACTCGATGCCGAGCAGCGCCAGCCCCGCCGGGTTGACATACCGCACGATACCGCTGCTGTGGACCATGATCGTATCGGGAGTCAGTTCGAGCAAGCGGCGATAGCGTTCTTCGCTCTCGCGGCGCGCGGCTTCGGCCTGTTTGCGCTCGGTGATGTCCTGCACCACGCCCAGCATACGCGCCGGTTTGCCGGACTTGTCGCGGTATACGTCGCCGCGTTCGAGCATCCAGCGGATCGAGCCGTCCGGCCTGATGATACGGTGCTCGATGGCGTATTCGGCCCCGTGATACAGACAGGCGTTGATCGCGTCGATCACCGGCTGGCGGTCGTCGGGATGTACGCAGGCCATAAACGCCTCATAGGTCCCGCCGAACTCGCCCTGCGCAAAGCCGAACATCGGCGCGATATGCTCGGACCAGTGCAGTTCGCCGGCGTGCATGTCCCAGTCCCAGGTCCCGACGTTGGCCGCACGCTGTGCCAGCGCGTAGCGTTCTTCGGTCTTGCGCAGGGCTTCTTCGGACAGTTTGCGCTCGGTGATGTCGTTGGAGACGGTCAGGATGGCGGGCTGCCCCTGGTAGTCGATCACGACCGCGCGGAAATCCACCCAGCGCCGCGCGCCGCTTTTGGTCACGATCACCAGCTCATAGCGCGAAGTGACCGGTTCGCCGCTCAGCCGGGCGGTGGCGCGCTCGGTCATGGTATCGTGCATCGCCGGATCAATTACGTCCAGCGGGCGCAGCGTTTCCGCTTCGGCCCTGGTGTACTCGGTGAGCGTTTCCCAGGCCGGGTTGACGTACAGGTAGCTCTGCCCGGACGGACTCGCCACGATGGAAATCGGCGTCGGCGAGAACTCCGCCAGCGTGCGGAACAATTCCTCGCTGGTGCGCAGCGCGGCCTCGGCCTGTTTGTGCTCGCTGATGTCGCGCCCGACGCCGACCAATCCGGTTACGGAGCCATCCGCATCGCGGAGCGGCGAAAGTATTGTCTGGTAGTGGTACACGCGGTCGCTGTGCGGCGTTGACCACTCGTATGTGACCGTCTCACCCGTCAATGCGCGCAGGTTGGCCTGTTCGTGAACCTGCGCGGCTTCTGGCCCAAAGATTTCGCGCGTGGTCCTGCCGAGAAAGTGTTCCGCCGTAAACCCCAACAGCGCCACCCAGCGGCCATAGACCCCGGTGTGGCGCTGTTGGATATCCAGCGTGAAGATGATGTCATCCATTGACTCGACCAGGCCGCGAAAACGTACTTCGCTGGCCCGCAGCGCGGCCTCGGCCCGCTTTCGCTCGGTGATGTCGCGCCCAGCCACCAGGACCGCCGCCTCGCCCAGATACGTGATCGGTTTGGCGGCTAATTCGGTCGCTACCGTCCCGCCGTCCGGCGGCTGAAAGGTCAGCTCTTGCAGCGGGACCGGGATACCGGCGTGCAGCAGCGCGGCACGCTGTTTAGCCAGCACCAGCGAGTCAGGATGCACAAAGTCATGGAGCGAGCGCCCGGTAAGCTGCTCGGCCTGCGTCATGCCCAACAACGCGAGCATCGCCGGGTTCGCGTACTGCACCACGCTGTCACGCAGGACGATCACCAGGTCGGGCAAGAGTTCGACCAGTTCGCGGTAGCGTTCCTGGCTTTCGTGCAGCGCGCGGGCCGCTTCGCGCCGCCCGGTGATATCCTCTTTGACCGCGATATACTGCACGATCTCGCCGGACGAGTCCAGCACCGGCATGATCACGGCGGATTCCCAGTAGAGATCGCCGTCCTTTTTGCGGTTGCAGAGTTCGCCGCGCCAGGGCTGCCCGGTGATCAGCGTGTCCCACATGGCGCGGTAGGTTTCGGGGGGAGTCAGGCCGGATTGCAGAACGCGGGGATTACGCCCGACCACCTCATCAGGGGTATAGCCGGTCAGCCGGGTAAAGGCGGCGTTGACATACTGAATATGGCTGTCGCGGTCGGTCACGACAATGCTGTTGGTGCTGTGTTCGATGGCCTGCCACAGCAGCGTGTTATCCGGCGCATCGCGTTGTGAGTCGCCATTCGCGCGTTCCAGTTCGGCAACACGCTGGCGCAGGGCTTCGATTTCGGCCCGCAGTGCTTCGCGCTCGTTCTCCTGCTCGGTCATGTAGGGTTCCCGCCCAAAAATCAAAAATTGTTTCTGGTTTTAATTGTACCCATGCCCCGCCATAAACAAAAATGGTAAATGATTGGTGGGGGGTGTATTCCAGATTTGGGGCAGAATTTTTTCACCACAGAGAACACAGAGATCACGGAGAAATTATGGGAGAAAACCCGGAGAAAACACGGGACGGTTTGCGGCCCCGTTCACGGAACAGATACTCTCTGGCAGCCTCTTTTTTTCCCTTAAAAATCTCTGTGTCCTCCGTGTACTCTGT
>CAZMNL010000622.1:729-2483 GCA_964567525.1 uncultured Anaerolineaceae bacterium | reverse complement strand
GTCGTCCGGCAGTTCGCGCCGCCGCGAGCCATCCGGCGCTTTACGGCGTTCGAGCAGGCGGTGATCGAGCGTGCGCTGATAACTGCGCAGGTCGCGGAACAGCCCCAGCAGCCGCCCCGCCTGGTCAAAGCTATAGCTGACCCCGTAGCGCGGCGAGATCACCAGCGACGACCCGGCCATACTCGCCGTGATCGTGTCGTCGGTATCGGGGTGCGTGGTGTGAATCGGCATAGCGCAATCGTCCTTGTGTGGTGTGCAGCGTGATCGTTTTCCGCTTCCGACCCCGATTATAGCGATCCGGGCGGGCGGGTGGCATGTCAGGGGTCCACGAACAACCTGACGGAGATGTGCTGAGACTGAAGGGGTTGATCGCGCGCTTCCCCCCTCTCCATAGTTGCACCGAGCGAGCAGCGAGGCGCAACGTTTCGAATGGAGAGGGGGGACTGAGGGGGGTGAGGCCGGTTTGCACGGGCTGACGTGGCTCAGAACGCTTAACTTGATGCCGATGAGCACACGACCCTTGTAAATTGGGGGGTGCAAACCGGTTCAGATCGCGTTTGTAGTATGATACAATGGCAGTATCCCCAACAGTACATAAGCGGGACACCGGAAAAGACCACATCCAAGCGGGATGATTTTATTACCGGGGGCAAACACACGCGCCGTTATACACGTGCATCATGTGGAGGGGAACCCAGGGATGGAGGACCAACAACACAGCGTTTATGTCAGTCATGCACCAGAAGATGAAGCCGTCGCCCACTTTCTCCGCGAGGCACTGGAATCATTTAGCATCGAGGTGTTTTTTAACAGCCGCCTGAACGCGGGCCGCAGTTCGTATGATCAAATCCGCAAGGAGATCGACCGCCGCGACGATATGCTGCTGCTGGTCAGCGAACACGCCTTCGAAGCTGAGACGGTCGGCGTGGAGCTGTCTATCGCGCAGCACAGCAACAAGCGCGTGATCCCCGTCATGCTGACGCCCATCGAACTCGAACCGGACCTGGTGCGGCGCTTCCGCCAGCAGTTCTGGTACGTCGCCGAGGTCGCGCAGGTGGACCTGACCGGGTTCTATCGCCGTGACGAGCACAAGGTCAGCCACGCGATCCCGCAGTTGTTGGTCGCGCTGGGGATCGATGGCGCAATGGAACAGGCGCGCTCCTACCGCACGACCTTCAGCCTGGGCACGAAGGTTGAGCCGGAAAATCTGCTGCGCGAGCACCCGGTCCTGGCCGAGTTCACCCACACCAAGCGCATTTACGTCATGCGTCCGGTCACGCGCGGGCGGTCGGGGTCGAAGGTGTACGTCGTCAAGGCGGTGATCGGCACGCCCGACTCCACACCGCAGACCTGTTTCATGAAGCTGCACCACACAATGATCGACCAGGTCCCAAACGCCAAGCCAACCCCGCAGGTGCGCCACGAGAAGGCCTACGAGGTCTTTCACGACCACATGCCCAGGTTGCTTGACGTGACGCCCGTCCACCCGCAGAGCGCCGAGGTCACGCTGCTGTACCAGGTCGAAGGGCCGGTCGATACCCTCTACGCGCTGGACCAGCTCTTGCAGCGCCGCATCGCTACCGCGCGCGAACTCGTGCAGACCGCCTGTGACGCGCTCTTTCAGTGGAACGCGCCGATCCGCAACCACCATTACGATTTCGCCACGCCGCAGCGCATCCTGATCAACGCCATCGGCCATTCAGAAGACCCCACCGTCAACCAGCGGCGGCTGCTGGACACCCAGACCAGCATTT
>CAZMNL010000622.1:0-719 GCA_964567525.1 uncultured Anaerolineaceae bacterium | reverse complement strand
GAGATGGCCGTGATCCACTTCGACGGCGACGGGTTCGAACAGCGCACCCACTGGCCGAATCCGCTGGCCTATCTGCGGCATCCTGAACTGTGGGGTCACCGAAAGGCGCAAAAGATCGAATGGGTGCGCGGGCACGTTCACGGTGACATGAACACCCGTAACCTGCTGTGGACTGGCAACCCCAGCAAACCCCTGCTGGTGATTGACTTCGACACCTACGATCCGTCCAACCTGCTGCTGATCGACTTCGCGCAGATGGAACTGGGCATCCTGCTGGAACTGTTCAACCTGGAAGATCGTGCCAGCCGCCGCGAGATCGTGTCCTTCTCGGAGTATCTCGCGCGGCACATCCGGTTGGACGACATGCCCAACCTGGGCCTGCTGGCGGTGGGGGCCAACGCGGTGCTGAAGCCGATCCGCTCGACGGTGGACCGCTTCCTGGTCGCCGATCCGAACCTGGAACCGGCGTTCTGGCTGGCGCGGATGGCGGTCGGGCTGGAGATGTCGCGCAAGATGAAGGTCCACCCGTTGGAGCGCGTGTTCGCGCTGCTCTATGCGGCAGACAGCCTGGACACGCTGCTGAACTTCTTCGATATTCCGCCGGTCCACAACGGGCAGTCGCCGCCGATCAACTGGAACGACCTGCAAAACGGCGGCGCGTACAACGTCGATCTGCCGGGCTAGTCACAGCTTGGCGGAAATAATCCTGCGGTTTTTGT
>CAZMNL010000621.1:0-2485 GCA_964567525.1 uncultured Anaerolineaceae bacterium | reverse complement strand
ATTTTCAGTGAAACAGTCATCGATTATGGCTCAAACGTAAAATAGCCACACCCCATTATTCGCGGTTACAATATGCCCCGCCTGCTGATCTATGCCACCCGATTCAGCGCCGGTCATCACTGCCCGTAAATCCCGACAAACCGCTATAATCTGGACAGCTTGCGAAAGATTCTCATTTAGACACGCACGCAGCCCTCGATAGCGGCTGTCAACGCATACACAGGCGAAGGCGAAACCATGACCAACCAACCTCACATTTCCCTGGACATCGACGCGATCCGCGCGGACTTCCCGATCCTGAACGAAGAGGTACACCCCGGTAAGCGCGTGGTGTTCCTGGACTCGGCGGCGAGCAGCCAGAAGCCGCGCCAGGTGATCGACGCGGTGAGCGCCTACTACGAAACCAGCCACGCGAACGTCCATCGCGGCATTCACCAGCTCAGCGAGCGCGCCACCGCTGCGTATGAAGGCGCGCGCGACAAAATCCGCGACTTCATCAACGCCCGCTCGCGCAAAGAGATCATCTACACGCGCAACGCCACCGAAGCGATCAACCTCGTGGCGGCGTCGTGGGGCCGGACGAATCTCGCGCCGGGTGACGTGGTGGTGCTGTCCGAGATGGAGCATCACAGTAATATCGTGCCCTGGCAAATGCTCGCGGCGCAGATCGGCATCACGATCCGCTATATCCCGGTCACGGACACCGGGGAACTCGACCAGGACGCCTACGCCGCGTTCCTGCGCGATGAGCCGGTCAAGCTGGTCAGCGTGATGCACGTCTCCAACGTGCTCGGCACGGTGAACCCGGTCAAGCCGATGTGCGCGCAGGCGCACGCTGCCGGGGCGCTGTTCATGATCGACGGCGCGCAGGGCGTCCCGCATTTGCAGGTCGATGTACAGGACCTCGATATCGACTTCATGGCGTTTTCCGGGCACAAGATGGCCGGCCCGACCGGGATCGGCATTCTCTACGGCAGGCGCGAACTGCTCGACGCCATGCCCCCGTACATGGGCGGCGGCGAGATGATCAAAAAGGTCACGCTGGAAGGCTCGACATGGAACGACTTACCGCATAAGTTCGAGGCCGGGACTCCGGCTATCGCGCAGGCGGTCGGACTCGGCGCGGCGGTGGACTACCTCAACGCGCTGGGGATGGACAATATCCTGGCGCACGAGCAGTACGTGGTCGGCTACGCGCTCGACCGGCTGAGCGAGGTCCCCGGCCTGACGCTGTACGGACCCGCGCCGGAGAAACGTAATGGCGTGGCGACCTTCACGCTCAAGGACCTGCACGCGCACGATATCGCGCAACTGCTCGATACGCAGGGGGTCGCGGTGCGCGCCGGGCATCACTGCGCCATGCCGCTGCACCAGAAGTTTGGAGTCGCGGCGACGGCGCGCGCCAGCTTCTACGTCTACAACACGCGCGAAGACGTGGACACGCTGATCGCGGCGATTGAGTACGCGCGGGGCGTGTTCGGGATTGGGTGAGACTCGCCGGGCGCGGCGACACATCAAAGGGATGAAAATGGGCCGTGATCGGCCCGCTGATCGCCTGTTAGCCCCGTTGACGGGGTAGCCGACCGGTCGCCCGGTCCATGCGAACCTACGGTTCGTAGGGCCGGGCGAGGTGGGGATCGCGCGAGTGAGATGTCACCGCACACCGCCGCCATCTGCTTTTCGCTCATTGCTTACAGCTTAAAGCTTATCGCTATTTTCAGAGGGTATCTGTTCCGTTAACTGGGCCGCAAACAATCACGTGTTTTCTCAGGGTTTTCTCCCATAATTTCTCCATGATCTCTGTGCCCTCTGTGGTGAAAAAATTCTGCCCCCAATCTGGAATGCCCCCCCCGGTACACAAGGGGTTTTTCTTTTCAAGGCAAATTGTGGCACAATTGGGCATATCCAGGTAATCAATATAATCTTACCCGCATGTAGCCCTCTAAAAGAACGGAAGGTTTACCGTGCCAGCACAAGAAAAACTCTCACCCACCGAACAAATTTTAGCCTACCTCATCGGCGGCGGCATCGGCCTGGCAATCGTGGCGCTGTTCCTCTACGGCCTCGCCGTGATCGATTCGAACTATGCGCTCAGCTTCCTGCTCATCGGCCTTGCACTGGTCGTCATCGGAATCGGGGCATGGCTGTTCCTGCTGCGCCCCTGGGAGCGTTTCGACGACCTGAAAACGCCCCTCTACACCGGGCATCACGACCACGAGGAACACGCGGAAGCTGTCGAAGAAGTCGCCGCAGCGCTCGAACCGGAGCCGGAACAGGAACCTGCCTCAGAACCAGAGCCAGAACCAGAACCAGAACCGGAACTTGTACCAGAACCAGAGCCGGAACAGGAACCTGCCTCAGAACCAGAACCAGAATCAGAGCCAGAACCGGAACTTGTACCAGAACCAGAGCCAGAGCCAGAGCCAGAACCGGAGCCTGAACCGGAACCGGAGCCAGAGCCAGAGCCGGAACCGGAGCCAGAACC
>CAZMNL010000620.1:0-2490 GCA_964567525.1 uncultured Anaerolineaceae bacterium | reverse complement strand
GAATTGGCAGAAGTTGCAGGTGGGGTGTGGGTTGCGGCACTGTTGTCGGCGGTAGATGGTTCAGGTACGGCTGTAGTAGCGACAGTTTCCGGTGTCTCAGGGTCCGGTGCAGCTTCTGATGCAGCCGGTGTGCGCGATTCCGTGTTGACGTCCACGAGGGGAATGGCTTCGTCCGGCTGGTCATTCTCGACCATGATCGCCAGCACGGTCATCAGGCACGCGACTCCGCTGGCAAGAAACATCACGGTGGCCGTCATGAACAGGCGTAGTCCACGTCGCCCGGCATCACGCCGCTTGCGCCAGAACACATCCCGGCGGCTGCGGCGAAACTGGTGTATGGATACCGCAAGCAGCAGCAGCGCCAGGGCAAACAGTGCCCCGGTGATATACGGTAAAGCGTTGTCTAGTGTATCAAACATGCCATTAGCCTGTATCTGTTGCTGTCTGCAAAGCCCCGGAGCGGATTATAGCACGGTGCGGTGGGGTTGTGTATCGGCGTGAGTTTACCGATCTCAACCCTTGTCAAAATGACCGGGCTTATCTATAATGTGCAGCGGATGGGTCGTTAGCTCAGTTGGCTAGAGCGCGTCGTTGACATCGACGAGGTCACAAGTTCAAGTCTTGTACGACCCACACCAACCGGTCACTGGTGACAGTGACCGGTTTTCTTTTTGTGAATTAATCGGGCCTTATTGCAGTGGCGGGCATTCCTGTGCCCCAATGGTTTGAACCAGGTCCGCACGAATCCAACCGCTGATCGTCGAATCTTCAATGTCGAACCGTACCTGGTACCACAACTGGTTATCTGTGCCCAGGCGCTGCGCCATTACATCCATTGCCTGTCCCAGATTCACGGTGAAGACGCGCAGACCTGTTGGACTGGGTTGGGCGCGCACGTTAACTGCTTCCCGGTTCGCATAGACATAACACAACACACTCGGCGTCGGCGTGATGCTGGGCGTATAGGTCGGGGTTGGCGTGTCGGTCGGCGTAGGTGAGTTGGTCGGCGTGGGCGTGATACTGGGTGTCCAGGTCGCCGTCGGCGTGCTGGTCGGCGTTGGGGTCAGGGTGGGCGTATTGGTCGGCGTTGATGTCGGTGTATCCGTCGGTGTTGGCGTGATGCTCGGTGTATCCGTCGGCGTCGGCGTGAGTGTGAGCGTCGGCGTCAGGGTCAGGGTCGGCGTGAGCGTCGGAGTCGCAGTCAGGGTTGGCGTGGTGGTGATCGTCGCGGTCATGGTCGGTGTATCGGTCGGCGGATTCACAATCGGAACCCAGGTATCCTGAGTGGCGAAGGCCACCGCCCCCAGGATCACCAGCAGCACAACCACCGTCACGCCCCACAGCCCGTAACGCCGCCGCCGCATCTGCCGGACATGTTCTTCCAGGCGCAGAATATCCGTGCGCCGCCCCAGAATGCGGAATGGGTCCTCTTTGGCGATATCGAGCCACCGCTGCGCGGCCTGTGGATCGTTGTTGTCCAGCGCGGCTTCGGCGCGTTCCAGGTGGCGCGCCAGCAGGTCGGCGACCGTCATACGGTAGCGCGGGTCCTGCGCGTAGAGGCGCAGCCCGGCGAGCATGGTCCGCGCCTGGCTGAGTTCGTTTTCGTAATTCTGCGCGATCAGCGCGTTGGCGCGCTCGATGATGTGCCGCGCCTCGGACATATCCGCTTCGCCCTGGCGGGCGCGCTGGAGCAGGGCGTTAGTGTCCTCATCCCCCGGATCGATCTCGGCGGCGGTTTCCAGCGCGCGCACGGCTTCGGTGGTCAGCCGCAGCTGTTCTTCGAGCACGGTTGCGGAGTCCATGCGGGTCAGCGCGCCCTGCGCCTGGTTGAACAACTGCGCGATGATGTTGTTGATGCGGTCTTCCACCTCGCGCGTGATCTGCTTCAGGCGTTCGCTGCTGGGCAGCAGTTGGCGCAGCCCGGCCAGCATATTGAGCAGCCGTTGGAGTTCGTGCGCGCGTTCGGTCAGCGAGCCGCTGCTCATGTTCAACTGCACCATCGCCTGATCGAACTGCTGCTGCACGTTGCGCACGAGATCGATGCGTTCTTTGGACAGCGGATCGTTGGGGACCACGCGCATCGCGCCCTCGTACTTTTGCAGCGCGCTGTCCCAGTCGTCCGCTGCCAGCAGGCGATCCCCCTCGGCGAGCAGCTCGCGGGCCAGCGCGAGGTCCTGGATATCCAGCAGCGCCTGCTCGACATCTTTCCAGGTGGTGATGCCCTCGCGCGCCGCCAGATCGCGCGCCTCGCGGTAGAGACGCTCGGCCTCGTCGTAGTTCCCGGCGCGTACCAGCGAGTTCGCACGGTTGTAGGCGATGCGCGCGTCAAACGGGATACGGTGATCGGGCACGACGCCGCGCAGCAGGTTATCTTCGGATTTCTGGCGGTAATCCTGCGCCTGTGCGTTATGCGGGTCCTGGGCGAGTAGTTGGTTCGCCAGGTCAATCGTGCGCTGGTAGTCGCCGGAATAATACGCCTGGGCCACATCC
>CAZMNL010000619.1:0-2490 GCA_964567525.1 uncultured Anaerolineaceae bacterium | reverse complement strand
GCGTGGAGCGTGGCCGAGATGCTGCGCGCATGGCGGGCGCTGACTCCGCGACAGACCCCTGAGCGCACCGAGGAGTAAACTTCAACCGTGGAATCGCACGACCAGACCCCTTCCCCCACCAGCGCCGAACGCTTCGCTAACGAGCGCTACAAAACCGCCTTCACGATTGCGACGATGTTGTTTCTCGTCACGCTGACAATGGCGATCCTGGTGCTGATCCTGGCAAGCGCGCGCGAAGAAGACCGCGAAACCGAATTCGAAACCACCCTGACCGCTATCTACAGCACGCTTGAGCAAACCAGCGCCGCGAGTCTCGCCCTGACCGCCACCCCCGACCGTGTGCCCGCGCCGGTCTACGGGCAGTACCCGGTCGCGCCGGGGACCGAAAGCCCGGTCTTTACCGACCGCGAGCCGTGTACCGTACAGGTCCTCTCCGGCAGAATCCGCGACGCGGACGGCGCGCTGACTGATGCGTTCAGCGTGCAGGTGTGGGGCGACTTCGCCGACGTGCAGACCGTACCCACCGGCGCACTGGGCGGCTTTGAGTCTGGCGCGTGGGAACTGGCGCTCGACGGGATGCGCAGCCGGCGCGTGTTCGTGCAGGTCATGGGCGCGGAGCGCACTCTCTCCGCCCCGGTGGAGATCATCTTCGCGGCGAACGACTGCGCGCAGAATCACGCGCGGATCGATTTTAAGCAGGGCGGGCCGCTGCATTAGGGGCGCATCGACACCCTGCGCCCCCCTCCCCCTGACCCCCCCCCCCCAACCTGACGCGGCGCTGAAATCAAGCTGAAACCGGTATACTTTTCGCGCCAATTTGCGTATACATCATTAGAGTGCGCGTTGTCAGGACGCGCGCAGTGAGCCAACATTCTGGGGAGAAAAAAACTATGAACCAAACAGGACCGGCGATTGCCGTAAACAACGTCACCAAGCGTTACGGCAGCTTCACCGCCGTTGATGACCTGACCTTTGAGGTCCAGCGCGGTGAAATCTTCGCCATGCTGGGGCCGAACGGCGCAGGCAAAACGACCATGCTGCGTATGATTCTCGATATCCTGAAGCCGGACACCGGCACGGTCCACGTGCTGGGCGGGCCGATCAACGAAAAGACCAAAGACCGTATCGGCTACCTGCCGGAAGAGCGCGGGCTGTATCGCAATGTGCCCGTGCTGGAGGTGCTGGTCTACCTGGGCACGCTCAAGGGCATGAGCCGCGCCGACGCCCACGACCGCGCGCTGGGAATGCTCGCGCACGTAGACCTCGCCGACCACGCCAAGAGCAAGGTCAGCGAGCTGTCGAAGGGTATGCAGCAAAAAGTGCAGTTGATCACCACGCTGCTGCACCGCCCGGACCTGGTGATCATCGATGAGCCGTTCTCCGGGCTGGACCCGGTCAACACGCAGTTGATCAAGGACCTGCTCTACGAGATCAACGCCGAGGGCGTGACGATCATCATGTCCACGCACCAGATGCACCAGGTCGAGGAAATGGCGCACCGCATGTTGATGATCAGCAAAGGTCACCGCGTGCTGTACGGCAAGGTGGACGAGATCCGCCACACCTACGCCAAAAACGCCGTGAGTGTCGAGGGCGAGGGCGACTGGGACGCGCTGCCCGGCGTGACCTCAGTCGAGCGCCAGAACAATCACGCCGCGCTGCTGCACCTGGGCGAGGGCACCACGCCCGATGACGTGATGGTCGCGATGGCGTCCGGCGCGGATTACCGCGTGCGGCGTTTCGCGCTGGCCGTGCCCAGCCTCAACGAAATCTTTATCGAGGTGGCGGGCGGCGTGCCCAACAGCCAGAACGGAGGATAAGACGGTGTGCTGGCAAAAAATCTCGCTCGTCCTGCGGCGCGAATACGTGGTCAACTTCCGCAAACCAAGCTTTCTGTTCACCGCGTTCGGTGTGCCGCTGCTCTCGCTGGTGGCGATGTTCGCCATCACGCGCCTTACAATCGACCAGGAAACCAACCTGGACAAGTTCCAGCGCGTCGGCTACATCGACCGCGCCGACGTGATCGACCCGGCGGCCACTGCCGCCACTGCCGCCGACGACGACTACGGCTACATCCCGGTCACGGACCCGGCGCTTGACGCGCCCGGCGCGGACGCCGAAAACGCCGCGCGCACGACCTACTACGACGCGCTCGAAGCGTTCGCCGCGCAGCAGGTGCTTGACGACGAACTCGACGCCTACTTCGTGATCGCCGATCACTACGTGTTTACCGGCAGCGTGACGCTGGTCGCCGCCCGCAACATCCCGGACCTGCTGCGCAGCCACGTCGAAGACTTTCTCGCGGCGCAGATCGCGCACAAAGCGCCCGACGATCTGCCCGCGCCTGCCGCGCGCCTGACCAGTAACGCCTACACCCTGCGCGACCTGGACTCCGGCGAAGAACTGAGCGAAGCGGCGCTGGTCGGGCGGCTGATGCTGCCGTTCATCTTCGTGATGCTGTACTTCATGGCGACCAGCACCACCGCGCAG
>CAZMNL010000618.1:0-2497 GCA_964567525.1 uncultured Anaerolineaceae bacterium | reverse complement strand
CACATCAATCAGACGGTCATCCACGTACAGTTTGACGACCGTCATCTGGTTTTGCGTTAGCGTGCCGGTCTTATCGGAGCAGATCGCCGAGGCGCTGCCCAGAGTCTCGACGGCGGGCAGGCGGCGGATCAAAGCGTTGCGCTGAATCATCTCGCGCATCCCAATCGCCAGGTTGATCGTCACAATCGCGGGCAGACCTTCCGGGACCGCCGCAATTGCCAGCGCCACCGCCGTCAGCAGCGCTTCTTCCAGCGCGTCCAGCAGTTCGAAATTTTCACCGGTCGCCTCGCGCACAAAGATCACCACGCCCACCATGAAGCAGATCGCCAGCGCCGCGATGCTCAGCGTCCGGCCTAACTGGTCCAGCCGCCGCTGTAACGGGGTGTCCTCATCTTCGGTGCTCTGGATCATATCTGCGATCTTGCCGATTTCGGTGTGCATCCCGGTGCTGACCACGACCGCCCTGCCCCGTCCATAGGTGGTCGTGGTGCCCATATACGCCATATTTTTACGATCCCCGATGATCGCTTCCGGGACGATAGTGGCATGGGCGATTTTATCCACCGGGTGCGATTCGCCGGTCAGCGAGGCTTCATCAATCTTAAGGTTGACCGCTTCGATCAGGCGCACATCGGCGGGGATATGGTTCCCGGCTTCCAGTACCACCACGTCACCGGATACAACCGCTGACGCCGGGATCACCCGCTGCTGGCCGCCGCGAATAACGGTTGCGTCTGGAGAAGTTAGCTTGCGCAGTGCGGCCAGGGCTTCCTCGGCTTTGCCTTCCTGGATCACGCCTAACGCGGCGTTGAGGATCACGATGGCCGAGATCACCACGGCTTCAACCCAGTCGCCCAGCGCGGCGGAAAGTATCGCGGCAAAAATCAGCACGTAAATCACAAAGCTCTGGAACTGCGCCAGCAATCGCTGCCAGAAGGTCGGGCGCGGTTGTTCGCGCAGTGCGTTCGGCCCGTGTTGCTCCAGGCGCGCGGCGGCTTCGTTCTCTGAAAGTCCCTGGTGGGCATCTGTCGCAAGCTGTTGTATGGCATCGTCAACGGCGAGCGCGTGCCAGTGTGTTGCACTTAAATCCAATTCTGAACTTGTCATCGCGTAAAAAATCCTTTTGGTTGGTTGATCCGGCGTGCCACGCCCCGGATCGTTGCCCGGCGAACGCTGGTTAGTGTAGCACACTCTGGCCCACTGGGGGGTAAATTAGCGCCCCTTCTGCACCGGGAAATAGTCCGGTAAACTGCGGGGCGTGAATTGTATGCAGCTTCAGGACTGGCTATAATCGAAGTCTTAAACATATGTGCGATTTAGAGAATCAACCCGATGGCTACCACCCGCTTTCTGGAAGGTCCCGCGGGGACCGGTAAAACCACCGCCGCGATCCGGCACATCCGTGACCTGCTGGATGCCGAAGATTTTTCGCATCAGGTATTGGTATTGGTCCCACAGCGCACCCTGGGCCTGCCCTACCAGCGCGCCTTCGCCGAATCGGAATGGCCGCCCGGCCCGCAGATCGAGGTCGTGACACTCGGTGGGTTGGCGCGGCGCGGCCTGGAAACCTTCTGGCCCCTGATCGCCGAAAAAGCCGGGTTTGCCCAGCCGCATCGCGAGCCGGTCTTCCTGACGATTGAAACGTCGCAGTACTACATGGCGCGCTTTGTGAACAATGCGATCAAAACCGGCGTATTCGACAGCGTGAGCATGACGCCCTTTGATATCATGCGCCAGACGCTCGATAACCTCTCCAAAGCCGCCGTCAACCGCTTCCCGCTGGATGAACTCGCCGCGCGCCTGATCGCCGGCTGGGGCGACCGCCATTCCAGCCGCCCGCCGGTTTACCAGGCGACTCAAGCTGTCGCGCAGGAGTTCCGCGCGTATTGTTTCGAACACAACCTGCTCGATTTCTCGCTGCAAATCGAACTCTACATGGAGTACCTGCTCAACGAATCGCTGTATAACCAGTTCGTGCGCACGCGCTACCGCCATCTCGTCGCCGACAACCTGGAAGAGAGTTTTCCGGTCGTGTCGGATTTCATCCGCTGGCTGTGGCAGGATATCGACTCGGCGCTGCTGGTCTACGACACCGACGGCGGCTACCGCGTGTTTCTCGGTGCCGGTCCGCCGCTGATGTATGCTTTACGCGAACAGTGCGCCGAACACGAACAGCGTCCCGTGCCGGTCGATGCAGCGCCCCCCTTGCGCGTGTTGGTGGATGAGGTGGGTCTGCTGCTGACACCGGATGCCGAACTGCCCGATCCAGAGCCGGAAAACGGCAACCCGCGCGAAGTGTTCGCCTACACCACGCACAAGTTTTTTCCGCAGATGATTGACTCGGTGGTGGATGAGATCGCCGCGCTGGTTGATAACGGCGTCGCGCCGCGCGAGATCGTCGTACTGGCCCCGGTGTTAGGCGACTCGCTGCGGTTTGCGCTGGCAACACGCCTGGAAGAAGCCGGGATCGATGTTGTATCGCACCGCCCCTCGCGCG
>CAZMNL010000617.1:0-2498 GCA_964567525.1 uncultured Anaerolineaceae bacterium | reverse complement strand
CTTTCTAACAAAAAATTACCGCAGACGCGCTGCAAGCAGCGACGCAGAGAGCGCAGAGGAAGAAAATAATTCTATCTCAGCGTCCTCTGCGCTCTCTACGGTTTTGAATGATTCAGCCCTAAATTGTGATGTTTGTCAAAAGCGCAACGGCCCAAACGTGGGTATAATACGGATCGGTGCGCGGTAAATCCCCGCGCGCATACTTAGACTTAACACGACGCTGGCTCAGGCCGAATGCTGCCCTATCCTGAACGCGGCGTAAATGGTGTGTCACTGGCAGCTTATTGAACATCTGGAGGAATTTTCATGTTACGGATTGGTGTCCTCACGGGCGGTGGTGATGTTCCTGGCCTGAACCCGTGCATCAAACAGATTGTGTACCGTGCCGAAGACGCCGGGCACGAGATTTTTGGTATCCGGCGCGGCTGGGCGGGCCTGCTGGATTACAATCTCGACGAACAAAACGAAGACAAGATCGCCGACTGGGTGATGCCGCTGGACAAGCAGAAGGTGCGCACCGTGGACCGCACGGGCGGCACGTTCCTGCACACCTCGCGCACCAACCCCGGTAACGTCATGCCGGACCGCATCCCGGACTTTCTGCGCGATATGGATGCCCCCGCCCACGTGGATAAGCGCGGGCGCGAAGTCTTCGACTATACCGAGCACGTCCTGAAAGTGTTGGAACACCTGGGCATTGACGTGCTGATCCCCATCGGCGGCGACGACACGCTCAGCTATGGCGAGCGTATGCACCGCGAAGGCGTGGATGTTGTGGCGATCCCCAAGACGATGGATAACGATGTGTACGGCACGGATTACTGCATCGGCTTCAGCACCGCCGTCACGCGCTCGGTGGACTTCATCCACAACCTGCGCACGAGCACCGGCTCGCACGAGCGGATCGCGGTCGTGGAACTGTTCGGGCGCAACTCCGGCGAAACGTCGCTGATCGCGGCGTATCTGGCGGGCGTGGACCGCGCGATTATCTCTGAAGTCCCGTTCGACGTTCACCGCCTGGCCGAGCTGATCCTGCACGATAAGAAGCTCAACCCCAGCAATTACGCCATGCTGACCGTCTCCGAAGGCGCGCGCCCGATTGAAGGCGAGATCATGGAAAGCGGCGAAGCCGACGCCTACGGGCACAAGAAACTGGGCGGGATCGGCCAGTTGGTCGGCGATATGCTCACCAAAGAAACCGGCGAGCGCATCATTTACCAGCAGGTCGCTTACCTCATGCGCTCCGGTGCGCCGGACTCGCTGGACCTGATGGTGGCGGCGAACTACGCGCAGATGGCGATGAGCCTGGTCGAACAGGGCCGTTTCGGGCGCATGGTGGCCTTGCAGCGCGGCCTGTACACCGACATTAACCTGAGCACGCTCATGCAGGGCATCAAGCGCGTGAACGTGGCGGAACTCTACGACGTGGAACAGTACCGCCCGAAGGTGCGCCACGTCTTCGGGATGCCGATGTTCCTGATGTAAGCAACCTCACCCCCTAAATCCCCCTCTCCTAATCACGCACTTGCTGCGCAAGCGTTGGAGAGGGGGACTTGACCGCGCACCGTTCCCCCCACCCGGAATCGGGCTAGTGATACCCCCCGGCCCCTAACCGTGCTAAA
Organism: uncultured Anaerolineaceae bacterium; assembly: GCA_964567525.1. Lineage (GTDB taxonomy): Bacteria > Chloroflexota > Anaerolineae > Aggregatilineales > Aggregatilineaceae > CAYRNY01. Next base: position 876 of record CAZMNL010000617.1, on the reverse strand, counting down.
ATGAACACGCAACCTACCTGCACACGTGCCAACACGTGCTTTGTACGGAGATAACAGCATATGCAACATGAAATTCGTGGCACGGTCATGCCCCTGCTCGAAGTCTGGCTGGATGAGGGCGAAGCCATCTTCACCGAGTCGGGCGGCATGGCCTGGATGTCCCAGGGGATCGACATGAAGACCAGCGGCAGAGGCGGGATCGGCAAAGCGTTAGGGCGCGTGCTGGCCGGCGAAAGCCTGTTCATGACGACCTACACCTGCACGGCCCAGCGCGGCATGATCACGTTCACGCCGGAAGCGATGGGTAAAATCATCGAACTCAACTTGCAGCCCGGCCACAGCATGATCTGCCAGAAAGACGCCTTCATGTGCGCGCAGGACAGCGTCGAACTCTCGATGCACTTCCGCCGTAAACTGGGCGCGGGCCTGTTCGGGGGCGAGGGCTTCATCATGCAGAAGATTACCGGCCCCGGCACGGCATTTGTGGAGATCGCGGGCGAGGTGTTCACCTACGACTTGCAGCCCGGCGAGCGCCTGCGCATCGATCCCGGACACATCGCCATGTACGAGCCGACCTGCGACTTCGATATCCAGATGATCAAAGGCATGATGAACTGGATCGGCGGCGGCGAGGGCCTGTTCCTGGCAACGCTGACCGGCCCCGGCAAGGTCTGGCTGCAAACCATGCCGCTGAGCAATCTCGCCAGCAAGATCGGAGCGGCGATGGGCGCGAGTGGCAAGGGTGGCAAGGGCGTGTTGAACATCGTCGGGGATATGCTCGACTGATTGACCTGGACCGCAAAACGCCCCCGTCTGCTTTTCGCTAAGTAGTCGTGCAAAAATGAGTCCGCGTTTTCGAAAGTTCCCGAAGCAAGA
>CAZMNL010000616.1:0-2499 GCA_964567525.1 uncultured Anaerolineaceae bacterium | reverse complement strand
AAGCGCCAGACCGCATCCCCTACACCACCTACGCCAGCAAGATTCCGTCCGACTGGTCCGACCCCGTGATCCAGCAGATGTTCGCGGACGGGCTGGGCGTGGTGCAGTTTGTGCCGACCTGGAAAGCCGTCTACCGTGACTGCGAACTGCGCCGCCACGACTGGACCGACGGCGGCGTGCCCCTGCGCCGCGAGACGTGGATCACGCCGCTGGGCGAACTCACCGCGACGTGGCGCGACGACTGGCAGCAGGAATATTTCCTGAAGACCGCCGACGATTACCGCGTGATGATGCACATCGCCGCGCACACGCGCTACGAACCCGCTTACGAGCAGTACAACGCCGCCGCTGCCGTTGCGCCGGAGTACATGGTCACGGTCACGCGCATCGGGCGCACGCCGCTGCAAACGATGCTCGTGGATTATGCCGGGCTGGAAAATTTCGCCTTCCACCTGGCGGACTTCGCGGACGAGATCGAGGCACTCTACGCGATCATGCGTGCGCGCTTCCGCGATCTGGTCGCGGTGGTCGCGGGGGGGCCGGGGCGCTATATCAACGTGCTGGAGAACTTCACCGCCGAGACGCTCGGCCCCCGGCGCTATGCGCGCTACCTGCTGCCGGTGTACGAGGAAACCTTCGGGATGCTGCACGAGGCCGGGAAGGTGGTCGGCTGCCACTATGACGGGCAGCTTCGCAGCGTGCAGGATCACGTCGCCCGCGCGCCGCTGGACATCATCGAGTCATTGACCGAGCCGCCCGAAGGCGATATGACCATCGGCGAGGCGCGCGCCGCGTTCCCCGATAAGCTGTTCTGGGCGCACGTCAACCTGGGCGTCTATGAACTGCCGGAGGACGAACTCCGCGCCGAGATCGCGCGGCGGGTGCGCGAGGGTGCGCCGGACGGACGCCTGCTCGCGTTCGAAGTCTCCGAGGACCGGCCCCCGCGCTGGCGCGAGTCGATGCCGGTCATCCTGGACACGCTGAATCATTTGTAACTACACACCATGCATTACCCCTACTTAATTATCGATAGTTTCAGCGCTGAGGGAATAGTGTGCTATCCTTAAATACGCCTATTTCCATATACAAGGAGCCGCGTCAATGTTCAAAAATCGCGTTTTGATTCTCGCAGGTTGCGTGATAGTGCTGTTGGCCCTCACCCAGACGCTCGTTGTCGCACAGGACAGCGATTCCCTGATCACTCAACTCACCAACAGCCCGGCACAAGACATCGCCGGAGAATGGTCACCGGATGGCTCGCAAATTTCGTTCCTCTCGGACCGGGACGGTGATTACGAACTCTACATTATGGATGCCGACGGCAGTAACGTGATCCAGATCACCGACAACGACGTGAGCGACTTCGGTACATCATGGTCCCCCGATGGCACGCAGATAGTTATTACAACACCTACCGATGGTGAAGACAACGAACTCTTCATCATCGACATTGATGGCGGTAATGCGGTGCGGATCACCGATAACGATGATTTTGATGCCGCCGGTCCCTGGTCGCCTGATGGCAAATGGATTGCTTTCAATACGCAGCGCAACGGCCAGGATGCCGAAATCATCATCTACAACATCGCTGATGACACTGAGGTACAGCTCACGGATAACACCAACGATGACAGATCGCCGAAATGGTCACCCGACAGCACGCGGATTGCGTTCAGCTCAGACCGCGATGGCGCGCTTGAGATTTACAGTATGGAAATCACAAGCAAAGAAATCACACAGATCACGAACGACCGGGCTGATAAACACATCAGCCAATGGTCGCCGGATGGCGAATATCTGTTGTACTACTCTACACGAGGTGAGGATTTCGAGCTTTTCATGATGGATATCGACGGCAGCAACGTCACGCAGATCACTGACAACACCACCAATGACACGGGGGCCAAGTTATCCCCTGACGGAACCCAACTGCTATTCAGTTCGGAGCGCAGTGGCAACCGTGAGGTGTACGTGATGGATTTTGAAGCATGGAAAAACAGACCTTGTGAAGCCCGTTCCAGCGGCACGGTCAACTTGCGTACTGGCCCCGGCACTACCTATGATCAGGCGGGCACACTCAACGCGGGGCAAAGCCAGATCATCGACGGGCAGAGCATGGGGGCCGATGGCTATGTCTGGTGGCATCTTGCAGACGATGCCTGGGTGCGCTCCGATGTCGTGAATACAACCGGCAACTGCATCGCCATCCCCACGCTCGCCGAGTGACGCATCCCGGCAGTGTGACAGTTGAATACGCCTAAACTTGACAGTGACAGGGGGCGTATCACCAGCACGATCAGCACGCGGCTGCGGTGAGCAGCCGCGCCGCTGTTTTTCGCGTCTATTCGCGCTATTCACGGTTCACTCCCCCACCGTGACCGTTTCCAGATGCACAACCCCCTCCCCCGCCCAGGGACGCGATCCGCGCACGGGCAGACGCGCGCCCGACTCCGGCACAAACCACCCCGCATTGATCGCGTACTCGCCCGCCGGGAGGCC
>CAZMNL010000615.1:1510-2501 GCA_964567525.1 uncultured Anaerolineaceae bacterium | reverse complement strand
GCCCGCCATACCAGAACGCGGGCTGTTCCTTCGGGTCGGGGTGCTGCGGCGCGTCTTCGGGCACATTCAGCGCGCCGTCCGCCGCGTTGACCAGCACGGAACCGGCTACGGACGCGGCAAAACGCACCCGCCGCCACGTGCGCCGCGCGGATTTGATCACCTGGGCCGCGCCGAACGAAAAATCACTATACGGATTCTGCATACGATTTACTCCACAGTTGGGGTTTCTGTCCGCGCCCATTGTCGCTCACTGCGCGCGGGGATGCAAGATTCCGTTTTTACCTCACCTCCCGGCCCCTCTCCGCGTGCGATCCTGTTGGCGAACACGATTTGCCCATGCGGTGTAGGGGCGGGTTTCCAAACCCGCCCGGTAGAGGCGTATTGCAATACGCCCCTACAAACCCAACTCGCCAACGGTATCGCGTGTGGGACGTATGCGCAGCATACGCGGGGTTTGGGGGTGAGGCTCACACCACGATCCCCATCGAGAGATAATCGCAGCGGCGCGTGAAACCCGCCTCCAGCGCGGCATCGAGGACCGGCTGCTGCCAGTGCGCGACGGCCAGTTCGACGCGGCGGCCCGGACTGCGTTGGGCAATCGCGCGCAGCAGGACGTTGATCAGCGCCGGGGCAATCGCGGCGTGGGCAGGATCGAACATCAGGTCGATGCCGTTCACGCCGCCCGCGCGCATACGCATCTGCATCATCGCACGCGCCACGACCACGCCGTCCGCGTCATGTCGCACGATGAACGGGTACGGGCGCGATCCCATCGCGCGGAAGATCAGCGGGGCTACCGGGCGCAGGATCGCGGGCCGCTTGTACCGGCCTTTTTCCACCGGGCGGTATCGGGTAACATTTTCCGGCGTGATGCGCTGCGCCAGGTCAAACGCCGTGCGCCAGTCGAACAGGCTGCCGGGTTCCAGCGTGTAACCGTCCGGCAGCGGGACCGGCGCGACCGGGTCGCCCGGCATGTAGTTCAACTCGCTTT
>CAZMNL010000615.1:0-1500 GCA_964567525.1 uncultured Anaerolineaceae bacterium | reverse complement strand
CGCCTCGTACAACTTCACCGCCGGAACGTTGCCCGCGATCACTTCCAGCGTGATCTGGCTCGCGCCGCGCTCGCGCGCATAATTCACCGACGCCTCAACCAGCTTACGCGCGATCCCGCGCCGCCGGTAGTCCGGCAGCACCGACACGTTCCCGATCAACCACTGGTCCGTGTTGCCCCTGCGCAGCACGTTCGTCAGCGCGACCGCCTGCCCGTCTTCCTCCCACACGTAACCGCGCATAATATCGCGCAGCGGCGGCGAAAACACCTGGAGCGTGCGAATCAGCGGCCACAGACGGCGAATCCCCTTGAACGCCTCGACCATGTTTTCGGCTTCGTCGCCCTGGATGCTCCATGCGGGGTTTTCGGGGTACTCAAAACTCGGCGGGATGATCGCCTCCATCAGCGGGATATCCCCCGGCAGTTCAAAGGCGCGGATCGTCATCGTCAAAAGCTCCTTAAGGTAACACGCAAAAAGATTTCGCTGGCTCATAAGACTATACGCCCGGCGGCGGGAAACGTTGCCCCGAATAAATCTGAGAATCATCTTAGAAAACACGCGATCCAGCCCGTTTGACGCTATAATAGGAGGCGTATAGACACCGGACACAATCTGCCGTTTGCGCGAGGTGCCCTGATGCAATGCCCGTACTGCCAGCACGACCCACTGAACACCATCCACCACAACGACGTTGAGATCGATGTCTGCCCGAACTGCGGCGGCGTCTGGCTGGATCGCGGCGAGCTTGAGGCCCTGCTGGACGACTGCGACCAGGAAAACGCCGAGCAGAGCGACAACGAGCGCGCTGCGGATCGCTTCCAGCGGTTCCGCCGCACCTATGACGGTTATTTCGGCGGCGTGCGATAGATCGCCGCGCGCACCATCAGCACCACCCCCACCCCCAGACCCCATACTAACACCACCGGGACTCCTGCGCTCCACACAGGCGGGAGTCCGGTTTCGTGCAGGTGCAGGAGTCCCGGCGGTTCGGTGCGGCCCGCGACCAGTTCGCGCCACGCCGCGACCGGCAGCGCGTCCGTGATCGTCCAGTTCACGCGGGTTATGTTCGCGGCCTGCGACTCCGCGACCGCTGCGAAATGCGGCACGATATCGACCCACACGGCGGGCGCATTGATCGCCACGCCCAACCCGATCAACGCGATCAACACGCCCCACCCCACACGCCCCGACGGGAGCAGCGCCAGCGGCAGCATACTGAGCGGGATCAGCGGCACAACGAAGCGCGGCCCCCAGCACCAGCCGCCATCCCACGCCCACCACGCGCCGTAAAACGCCAGCGCCGCGCCCCACCCCAACACCAGGAATCCCGCCAGCCCCGGACTCGCGCGCCGCAGACGCGGCCACAGCATCGCGCTCAGCACCAGCGGCGGCGCGGTCACCAGCGCCCCCCGCCCCGGACTGATCAGCAGGCCGGGCGCGCCTTCCCAGGGCGGCGTCGTGAAGCCCTCACCGCTGTAGCCGAATTGCAGCGCCTCCCCG
>CAZMNL010000614.1:0-2502 GCA_964567525.1 uncultured Anaerolineaceae bacterium | reverse complement strand
TCCCCGCGACCGCCATCGAACAGCGGCTCGCGTGGGCCGGGCTGCCGGTGGACGAGGTGTTGTTTTCGCTGGTGACGACGCTCGAAAACATGCACTACGCCAAGCCGCACCCGGCCTATTACGAGGAAATCCTGGCGCGCATCGGCGTGCAGGCGGACGAGGCGATCATGGTGGGGGACGACTGGGAAAACGACATTGTGCCCGCGCACCGCGCCGGGCTGAATACGTTCTGGATTTGCCAGAACAGCGGCCATTCCTACCCCGATGACCGGGTTGAGCCGGACGGCTGCGGCACGCTGGCCGATTTTGCGTGCCGGGTGCGGGATGAACACTGGCTGGATACGCTCGACCCGCTGCCGCACGTCCCCGGCCAGATCGCGCCGCGCCTGCGTGGGAACCTGGCCGCGCTGCTGGGCATCGTGCGCGAGACTCCCGCGCATATCTGGCACATGCGCCCGGAGCAAGAAGAATGGTCGCCGATTGAGGTGTTGTGCCACCTGGTCGAGAGCGAGGCCGATGTGCAGCGGCCCCGGCTGGAAGCCATCGCCACGCAGGATAACCCGTTTCTTTCGCAGCCCAAAGAGCCGCCCGCGCCCGCCTCGCGCATGTGCCCGGAGGATTCATGGCTGGTGGCGCTGGCCTTCGCCAAAGAGCGCGAGCGCACGCTTGACTTTCTGGCGACGCTCACGCCGGGGCAGTGGGATCGTCCCGCGCGGCATTACATCTTCGGGCCGACGACGCTGCTCGAAATGGCGAACTTCATCGCGCAGCACGACCGGCTGCATATCACGCAGTTGTGCCAGACGATAGGGAAGTGTTTATAGATAGTCCGGCGCGGCATGTGCCGGAGAAAGTGTACAGTCAATGACTCTCTCTGAAAATGCCCCGACGGTCGCGGAATGGCGCGCGCTGGTCAATGCGGCGCTGCGCGTGAAGGAACTCGCGCCCTGGCAGTGGTTGTACGAAACGCAGATCTTCGGCGTGAAGAATCCCGAAGGCGGCGGCCTGGGGTTTGTCAGCATCATGGGCAACCTGGGCGAGCATCTCAGCATTGCGGTGTACCAGGGTGCGCGCGCGCTGTATCAATTCCTGGCGATCCAGCAGGGCGCGGGGCCACTGCCGCAGTTATTGCTGGAAACGCCGCAGTTGCAAGCCTCGTTTGAAGACCGCGAGATGCTGGACCTCCAGGACCGGCAGGTTTTTCAGCGCACGGGAATCAAAGTGCGCGGGCGGCAGGCGTGGCCGCAGTTCCGCAGCCACCGCTCGGCGTTTTTCCCCTGGTATATTGAATCTGACGAGGCCCGTTTTCTGACGGTGGCACTGGAACAGGTGCTTGACGTAACGCCGCGTTTGAAGGATGACCCCGGCCTGCTGCCGGATGTGAACAGCAAACGGTTTCTGGTGCGCGTTTCCGAAGCGCAGGAGGACGGCGCGCTGGCGTGGCGCGACCGCGTGCAGACGGTTCAGCCGCCGGGCGGGTTTAATCTGCGCCTGCCTGCCGGGTTGAAGTCCGGCGCGCAGGTCAAAGCGCTGCCTAAGGGCCTGGACCTGGAAGTACACGTTTTCATGCTGCTGGAACCGATCCAGGACCCGCCCGGTACGCGCCCGTATTTCCCCTACATGCTGATGATCGTGGACCGCAAGAGCGGCATGGTGCTCGGCACCGAGAGACTGCGGCCTTACAGTGATTGGAAAGACGTGTGGCAAAGCGTCCCTTACCGCTTCCTGAAGGTGCTCGCCGCTCAGGAAGTGGGTCCGCGCACGATCTACGTCAAGGATCGCAACCTGGCGACGATCCTCAAACTCTATGCAGAGGAAGCGGGCTACACCCTGGGCATGACCAACCGGCTGCCGATGCTGGAAGAGGCGCAGGCGTCGCTGATGAACTTCATGGGGATGCAGTTCCCGCCGGATTTGCGGTGAGGTGAGGGGGGCGCGGTACGGACAGCCGCGCCCCGGTGGAGTTCCGTGATCAGATATTGATATTGATCGCGCTGCCGGATTCGTAGCGGCGCAGCCCGGCACGGAAGACGATCACCAGCAGGAACACGCTCAGCGCGGCGAACCCGGCCAGGCCCGCCAGCAGCGCCGGGCTGTGCGTCTCCACGATCTCGACCGGAATGCCGCCCACGAACGCCGCCGGGAGCAGCGTATACAGCATCAGCCGCACGAAGCCGTGAAACAGCCCCAGCGGGTACAGCGAAAACGTGATCATGGCGTTAGTCAGGTAAAATGACCACTGCGACGCATTGCCCATCCAGAACGCGAGACAGCCGAACATCGCGCGGAACGACACGAAGATCACCGCCGCCAGCGCCGAACACACCACGAACAGCAGCGCGGAGAGCGCGTCAAAGCGCCCGGCGAACAGGAACGCGATCACGCCAAAGGTCAGGTCGCCGATGGCGGACGCGTTCATGCTGCTGAACAGCAGGTGCGGCAGCACCGGGCGCGGCAGCGCGAGATAGTAATCCAGCCGCCCCTGCGCGATCAGGTCCGGCA
>CAZMNL010000613.1:0-2512 GCA_964567525.1 uncultured Anaerolineaceae bacterium | reverse complement strand
AACGCTAGCTCTCGGATTTTTTGATTATTTTCCGTCACCAGCACCAGATCAATGTCCGCCATGGACAATCCACTCTCAGCTAACAAGTTATCTCGCGTGACACGTGCGGCTTGCGCGTAAAAATCAGCCGCATCTTTCCAATTCTCCATTTGATAAAGATTATAGAGCATGGCATACTGCTGCTCGTCATAAATCATATCGGACAACCGTTCGTCCATTTTGAGCATGCGTGAGGTGGCCATGTCGTAAAATTCATAATTGGTGTAGGCATAGGACGCTAAAAAATGCACTTCCTCTGCCGGAGCCACCAACACCGCGCCGGCACCATCGCCAAATAAAAACGCCACGCGCGGATCGAGCATCGGGCGATTATGCACTGGGGGCGACCACTCGTATAAGACGTGGCCCGCACGGTCGCGTACTTCAAGGATATAAACCGGGTCCACGCGATAGCCGCCGTTCGCCAGCGCGCCATAGGCCGCCGTCAGTTCCAGCAAGCGCACTTCGCCACCGCCCAACGTCAGCGACAGATCGAAGCGGCTGGTATCAGTCAGGGTGGTGATACCTAAGCGTGTGGTTAGCCGCACCAACGCATCCAGACCGATATGATCGAGCGCCACTACCGCCGGGATATTATACGACGAGGCGAGCGCTTCACGAATCAACACTGGTCCATGTTCGACCAGGCCAAAATTCGCGGGCGTGTAGCTTTCCAGGCGGCGCGTGACGAACGGCGTGCCGACATCCAGGATCATCGTGGCCGGGGTCCAGGGATCGGGGCCGGTGGGGTCAAACGCCGCCGCATAGGTGAACGGTTTCAGCGCCGATCCTGGCTGGCGCGGGGCCAGCGCCGCATTCACCGCGCCCTGTATGCGCTCATCGAAATAATCCGGGCTGCCCAGCATCGCCAGGATATGCCCGGTATGCGGGTCGATGGCGACGAGCGCCGCATTATGCGCGTTGTGCGCGGGTTCGTTGGTCGGCGGATTGTTCAGCCAATCCAGATGGCGTTGGGTGGCTTCGCGGGCAGCATTCTGCCAACTCAGGTCCAGCGACGTGATCACTTCCAAACCACCGTTATACAGGGCTTCGGGATAATCGCGCTGAAGCTGCGTCCACACGGCGGTGACAAAATGCGGCGCATCAATCGGGAACGGCACCGCCGCATAATGCAGTGTTTCAGCGTGCGCGCGGTCAGCCTGGGGTTGGTCAATATAACCGTGCCTGACCATCAAGTCCAACACGATACGCTGGCGGTCTTGTGCAGCTTCAGGGTTGGTCAGTGGGTTGTATTGTGATGGGGCCTGCGGCAGTCCGGCCAGCATCGCGCATTCCGCCAGCGTGAGATCAGCGGCGGACTTGCCAAAATAGGCGCGCGAAGCCGCCTGTACACCATAGGAAAGATTGCCGTAATAGGTCTGGTTGAGATACATCGCCAGGACATCATCGCGCGAATAACGCTGCGTGAGTTGCAGTGCCAGCACGCTTTCGCGCAGTTTACGCCGCAGCGAACGCTCGGCGCGCTGGTCGGGATCCAGCAGCAGATTACGCGCGACCTGCTGTGTAACCGTGCTGCCCCCGGCGACCACCTCACCGCCTTTAACGTTGATCCACAACGCGCGCACAACGCCCTGCACATCAACTCCCGGATGGCGATAGAAATTGGCGTCCTCGGTCGCCAGCGTGGCCTCGATCATGCAGTCCGGCAAGTCTTCGAACACGACAACCTCGTTCACGCCGGTATTCATATCCGCAATCTGGTACAACAAACGCCCGTTGCGGTCGTAGATATGCGTGCTGGGCAGCGCCATTCCCGCTTCGATATGCGACACATCCGGCAACCCCACAAAAATCCAGCGGTAGATCGCCACGCCTGCCACAAGCAGCAACAGCGCGATCACCGCGATAACTTTTTGCCAGCGTGGGCGGCGTTTCCAGGAAGTCCAGATTTTTTTTCGCATGACGATTCTCATTTGTGGAGCACTAACAAAACCTTACACGATCCATTATAGGCATTCGCAGGGCGACACAATCCGCACTCCTCCAACGGTTGCCCCACGCTTGCCAGGTGTATGCCACGCGGCGCACGCTACACACTGGTTTCGTCTCCGTGATCGTCGGTCCCTTCCTCGTTGTATTCGTCCGGCTCGTCTTCCTCTGCCGGGCCGATGATATCCAGGTCGCCATGCGCAGGATCGTACTCGACCTGCCAGCCGATCATATCATCCACCTGCCCCAACCGAAAATCGGACACGACAGCGCGCCAGATCTCATCATCCAATTCAATACCGCGCAAGCCCATCGCCGTTTCAACAATCAACGTCACACTACCGCCGCCGCCGCGTTGAACGCGTAAAATCGTTCCTTCGTATTTCACGGATTTCTTCCCTTGTTGAGATAACTATACCAGTCGATCTTAACCGGGGCCTGAAAGTCGTGCAATAAGCACCCTATCAATTTGGCTCAAGTATAGATCGGGTGCAAATGGTGATTTTAGCAGGACGCATTCGAC
>CAZMNL010000612.1:0-2513 GCA_964567525.1 uncultured Anaerolineaceae bacterium | reverse complement strand
GCAGCGCGAACCCGCCGCCGTCTGTATCCAGCCAGCCGACGATCACGGGCACACCCGCCGCCGCCTGAAACGCGATCAGCGACTCGGCGTCCGGTTCGCCCAACACGCGCACCCACCCGCCGGACTCCGGTGCGACAAACTGGCGCACGGTCGCGGCGAGTTTGGGCGGGGTGCCGGTCCCGCCGGGGAACGGATCAAACGAGGCGTAGCCGCGCGCGGCGAGTGTGGTTTTCAGGGCCGCGATCACGGGCTGCGGATCGGGAATCGGCAGAAACAGACTGTGCCAGGATTGGCTCATGGATAGCTCCTTGAAAACAGCGATAAGCCGTTAGCGATTAGCAGACGGCGGCGGTGTGCGTGAGCATTGGACGAGTCCGGTTCGACCGGCCCTGAATGGACGGGGCTACCGGTCGGCCACCCCGTCAACGGGGCTAAACAGGCGATCAGCGGGCCGCTCTGCGGTCCAGCAGGTGTATAGCCCGACGGTTTGACCGTCGGGTGAGGATCGATCCCCGCCCATGTTCACCCGCTGGCCGCGCCGCCGTTGGTCTGCGCGAAGGTCAGCACGCGGGTCAGTTCGACAAACCCCAGGCGGCGGTACAGGCGGGTGTAGTCCTCCGGCGGCTGGATGGTGAAGATCGTCTCACCGCCGCGCGCTTCGGCGGCGCGCACCGCTTTCACGATCAGCCCGTCTTCCAGGCCCATTCCGTGCCACAGGGGAGCCGTGACGACGACTTCCAGCTCGGCGGTGTCGTCGCGCAGCCCCAACCGCGCCGCCCCCAGCGGAGTCCCCTGGTAGCGCGCCAGCACGAACAGGTTACGCCCGCGTTCCTGCACCCGGACCAGCACATCGACCGCTTCCGGCTCGATGGCGACCTCATCGACCTGGTAATACCCGGCATGGAAGACGCGCAGCCAGGTTGCCAGGTCTTCGCGGCTGGCCGCAAGACTGGCCGAAACTTCCGCCGCGAGCGTATCCGGCAGGCAGCCGAACAGTGTCTCATCCGGCGGGCTGGGGCCGATCACCGGTTGGTAGACCATCACAATCCGCTCGTGTTCCAGTTCCAACCCCAGCAGGCGAAGCTGTTGTTGAAACGCCACCGGGAACAGCGCCTCTTGAAAGACGAGACGCGGTGCGCGGCCCAGGCGTCGCAGCCCGTCGAATGCGCTCTTGAGATCATCGCGGCGCACCCAGGCGACACCCTTATGCGGTGTGGCGCAGTTCAGGTACGGGTCGGGGTTGGTGGGGTGGAAGTACACATCCACTGTGCCTAACTGCTCGACCACAACATCCGTATCCAGCAAAGCGGCCTGAAGAAACGCCTGTATGCGGCGCAAAGTCTGCCGTTGGTAGCGATTGAGAGCGTCCATAGGGTAACGCGATCCTTAATGTGTGTACCTTTACACAGTTTACAGGATTTTCGCCTCCACGCCAGAACCAAAGATCACAAACGGGGCGCTGCTACACGCCCCGAACGGACTTCAAACCAATCGCATACACTGGCGCTGATGTTGTTGGCGAACTATCTCACCCGCCCAGGATCGCCAGAATCCAGGGGCGGTGTTTTTCGGCTTCCAGCAGGTGCGCGCGCAGGTCGTGCGCGGCGTCATCGACCGGCGCGAACCAGATGCCCGCCGCCCGAATTTTGTCGAAGGCCGCTTCCCACTCCTGCCAATCGTCGTCCCGGTCAGGGTTCAGCAGGTGGAACTCGTCTTCGAACAGTGGGCGGTAGCGCTCAAATGCGCCGGTCGGCTCGAAATCACAGTTCAGCCAGGGAAAATCCCAGGCATACGCGGTCATGCGGCCTAACAGGTCATCGCCGCGCCGCAGTTCCCAATGTGTGTGTATTTCGTTCATCAGAAAATCGTTGTCCCCTCATTGCGCAGAAAATAGCGTTCAGCGATCAACTTTCACCATCTGGCCGCGTGCGCCGCGCCGGTTTTTCGCCCCAATGCACGGCCATCGTACCGAACATAAAACGCCGGTATCCCACGTGTTCCAGCCCGGCAGCGCGCATCAGGTCCGCGAGTTCGTCGGCAGTCTTGAAACCAAGCGTACTCTCCGGCAGATATTCGTAGGCGTCCGCCTGCCCGGTGATCAAGCGTCCCAGCGTGGGGATCACAAACTTCAGGTGAAACTGGATCAACGGGCGCAGCAGGTTACGCGGTGGGGGCGTGGTGTCCAGCGTGACCAGCCGCCCGCCGGGTTTCAGCACGCGGCGCTGTTCGCTCAGCGCGCGCGGGATATCGGTCACGTTGCGGAACAGGTAGCCGCTGAGCACCGCGTCGAACGAATCACCGGCATACGGCAGGTGCAGCGTGTCGGCCCCGTGCCACGCCAGCCCCCGCGCGCCGCCATTGCGGTGCTGCTGTTCGCGCTGCTGCCCGACGCGCATCATCGGCAGCGTGAAATCCGACGCGACGATATGCAGGTCTGCGACCTGCTGCCGGGCCTCGAACGCGATATCACCGGTCCCGGTGGCGATATCCAGCACCCACGCGCCGGGGCGCAG
>CAZMNL010000611.1:0-2525 GCA_964567525.1 uncultured Anaerolineaceae bacterium | reverse complement strand
ACCGCAGCCGCGTCGCCGCCGAACACATGATCAACCTCGGTTACCAGGACGTGTATAACGTCGATGGGGGCATCCAGGCATGGCTGCGCGCCGGTCTGCCCACCGAGCGGTATACGCCTTAAGCTGTAAGCAAGCCCCCCTGCAAACTGACATACTCCCCCTCTCCACGCTCTGGAGAGGGGGGCGGGGGGTGAGGTGAATCAACAGACGCCCCGAACCTGGGGCGTCTGTGTGTTGGCGTAAGGGTGCGGACCTGCGCGGTTTACAGGTCCAGCAGGCGGTCAATCTGATCGCGGTCGAAGCCCACGATCACCTTGCTGCCGATCTGGATCACCGGCACGCCCTGCTGACCGCTCAGCTTGACCATATCACGCGCGGCTGCCGGGTCTTTGCTCACGTCTACGTCGCGGAAGCGCACGCCGCGCTCGCGGAAATAACGCTTGGCAAGGGTGCAGTAGCGGCACGACGGCGTGCTGAAGACGATCACGCGCTTGGTTTTCTTACGCTTGGTTTCGGTCTGCTCGGTTGCTTTTGACATCGGTCCCTCTTGCTCGGCTGCAAATGTATACGTTCATTGCTCTACATTTGCCTTAGATGCAGCCCGTCGTCAAAGGTTACATGCGCTGATGCCGTTTTTACGCGCGCGCCCTACCCCGCCTCGTCATCTGCCGGGGCGGTGTAGAGATCGTCCAGGTCCAGCACTTTGTACAGACGCTCGCGGACGGCGTTCGGCATTTCCGGTGCGGGAAGCTGGTGGTAGAGCGTCACCGTCTTGGACAGTGTATTAACCACCACGCGGCAGTTCTCACACTCGTCCATGTGCGCCTCAATCTGCTGGCACAGTTCGTCGCTCAGTTCGCCATCGACATACAGCGACAGGTTGCCGAGATAGTCGCGGCAGTTGTGCGGTTCGTGTGCAGGTGTGCTCATCAGGATCACCTCGCCTCGCTAATGACTGGCCCTTGCGAAAAATACACGCTCAGCCGTTCGCGCAGCTTGAGCCGCGCGCGCATCAAGCGACTTTTCACGGCGGATATCGACAGGTCCAACGCCTGCGCGGTTTCCTCGGTCGAGAGGCCCTCGATATCGCGCAGGATGAAGACGCTTTTCAGCGTGGTGGGCAGTTCCTCAATCGCGCGCTGCATTTCCTCGCGCGCCTCGACGCGCATCAGGTCTTCTTCCGGCAAGCAGCAGAAGTCGAAGAACTGGCGCGGGACCAGATCGCCGTCGTCGCGCTCGACCGGCTCATCAACCGAAACCTGGACCGGTTCCTTACGGCGCAGACGCATCAGGGCCGCGTTGCTGGCGATGCGATACAGCCACGTGCTCAGGCTGGCGCGTTCCTCGAAGCTCTCAATCGCCTTAAACGCGCTCATGAAGGTTTCTTGCAGCACGTCTTCGGCGTCGGCTTCGTTGCCCATCATGCGCAGCGCCAGGCGGTAAATGCGGCTGGCGTTTTCCTCCACCAGTTGCGCATAAGCCGTCTGGTCCCCGGATTTCAGGCGTTCCACCAGGGCGGCATCATCGTTTTGTGTCGTCATAAGCACTCTTCAGGATGTGATTGTTCGGACTGTTGCGTTTACCCGTGCCTATCATAACGCAAGCCCGCACACACATCCAGGGTGCTTATGTGGTTGGATGCAGCCCCACCCCGCCGGTTGCATGTGACGATTCGCCTCCTGGCTGCATCAGAATGATAAGGCTGATCCAGGAAATAAATCACCCAAATGAGTTGGCCTTTGCTCCCCTTCCCTGAGGGAAGGGGTTGTGGGGGATGGGGTAATTATTTTCTTGGCGTAGCCTAAGCCGGTTTCCGTGTGGTTTGCCCCGGACCGGATCGGTACAATCTATAACACAATGCGATCACCTTACCTGCCGCTGGCAGGTGCTACACAGAAGGGAACAAGACGATGGGCGAACGCAAGAACAGCACGGTTGTCCTGCGTGACGAGATGATCTTCACCGGCCACAGCAGCAACGGTTTCACGATCCCGCTGGACGCCAAGATGGACGTGGGCGGGCATGACGCCGGGATCGCGCCAATGGAGCTGATGCTCACCTCGCTGGGCGGCTGCACCGCGATGGACGTGATCAGCGTTCTGCGCAAGAAGAAGCAGGAAATCACCGCGTTTGAAGTCCAGGTCGAAGGTGAGCGTGCCGAAGAGCACCCGAAGGTGTATACTGAAATCTGGGTCAAGTTCGTGCTCACCGGCAAAGGCATCGACCCTAAAGCCGTCGAACGGGCTATCGAACTCTCGCGCGATAAGTACTGCGGCGCGGCGGCGACCCTGCGCCACACCGCGACCATGCACTACGACTACGAGATTATCGAACCGGAAGAGTAAACCACTATGAACCGTGAAGAAACCTGGCAGCTTGTCACCGAATGGACCGCTTCGGAAAGCCTGCGCCACCACATGCTCGCGGTTGAGGCCGCGATGCGTGCCTATGCCGAGCACTTCGGCGAAGACGTGGAAAAATGGGGCATCACCGGGCTGGTCCATGACTTCGACTACGAAAAACAC
>CAZMNL010000610.1:0-2528 GCA_964567525.1 uncultured Anaerolineaceae bacterium | reverse complement strand
GCGGCGTTTTCGCGCGTGTGGTCCAGCGTGGGCAGCAGGCCGACCAGCGCCTTGAGCGCGTCACGCCCGCCGATGAGCCGCAGCGCCTCGACCGTTGCCAGACGCACCGGGATGCTGGCCGTGTCGGTTTTCGCCAGTCTGAACAGCGGCGCGACCGCTTCGGCGGCCCTGAGTTCGCCCAGGGCGCGCGCGGCGGCCTCGCGGACCGGTGCGCCTTTGGGGGACTCGGCCAGACGGAATTCGAGCGCCTCGACCAGTTTATCTACCTGTCCCTTTTCCTTGAGCCGGTCGATATTGGGGGGCAGTCCGAGGAATGACATAACAACACCTCCCGGTAGCAGATTCCTGTGCGTGATAGGCAGCGGGCGGGATCGCTCAGCTTTCGCGCGGCGGCAGGGCGCGCAGAATCTCGCGCAGCCGGTCGTGTACTTCCTGCGCGGACGCCATGCGGTGATTGAGCGACTTGGCGAGCATCTGCCGCAGCAGGTCAACGATCATTTCGGGCACGTCCGGGCGAATGCCGGGCAGGTCGGGCATGTCGTTTTCCAGGATCGACTGCGCGACCAGGTCGTCGGTGCGGCCCACAAAGGGCAGCGTCCCGGCCAGCATTTCGAAGATCATCACGCCCAGCGCCCACACATCCCCGCGCGCGTCGAGCGTTTCGCCCAGCACCCCTTCAGGACTGAGATAGGGCGTCGTGCCGATCACGGTGTGCGGCAGGGTCACGCGCTGGTGGTAGTTCAGGCGCGCCACGCCAAAATCAGCCAGCCGGGGCGAATAGTCGTGCGTGAGCATGGTGTTCGAGGGTTTCACGTCGCGGTGGATGATATCGCGGCTGTGAGCGTGTTCCAGCGCGTCGGCCACCTTGCGGGCGATATCCAGCGCCAGCCGCAGGTCCAGCCGCCCCTCGCGGTTGAGCCGGTCGAACAGCGAGCCGCCGTAGACGTACTCCATCACGATATACTCAAAGTCCCCCTCGCGGAAGGAGTCGATCAGGCGCACGATGTGCGGGTGATCCAGGCGCTTGAGCGCGTCGCTCTCGCGCTGGAAACGCAGCCACGCCATTTCGTTGAGTTCGCGCGAGACCATCAACTGCTTGACGGCGACCGGGTCGCCGGTTTCGAGGTCGGCGGCCTTGTACACGTAGCTGGTCAGGCCGGGGTGGAGCACCTGTTCCAGCCGGAAGCGCTCGCGCAGCACGGTACGGTCTTCGTGCAGGTTCATGGCGTGCCCGCGCCGCACCTGTCCCGGCCCGGACTTGGTGCGCAGCAGCCGGTAAAAGACGCCCTCATGCACCAGGCTGTGCAGCACGCAGTTACCGTTGGTGTCGGCCTTGATCGCGCCTTCCAGCCAGGCGACCATCACGTGCCGCTGCAACAGCGTAAAACGCACCTGCTCGCGGTGTTCGAGCAGCGTCGTGACCAGCGTCAAGAGTTCGGCATCGGCCCGAATGCGCGTCCACATCCGGCGGAAGATGTCGTCTTCGTAGAGATGCCGCCGCGCCGCGCGGTCCACGTCCGGCAGCAGCACCGCGCCCTCGGTAATATCGCGCGCCAGCCCCGCGCACAGCTTATGCGCGAGATATACGTCGCCCTCGGTCCATTCGTACACGCGCGAGGGCACGTCCGAGGATATCTGGCGCTTGGACGTGGCAAGACACGCGACCAGGTTCGTCAGGTGTTCCAGGTCGGAGTCACCCACGTAGATATTTTCGGTGACGCGGAACGGCGAGATCGCCGGGTCCTTGATCAGCTCGTCGGGCACAAAACGCCCCGCCAGCACAAACACCGCGTTATGCAGCGCCGGGCGCATCCAGCGGTTAACGAACATCTCGCGCAGGGTGGCAAAAAACGAAGTCCCGACCCCCTCTGGCGTCGCTTCCACCTGGTCGAGCATCATCACCAGCACTTTACCCCTGAGCGGGCCTTCCAGCGCATCGACCAGTTCTTCCTGCAAGGCCAGCGCGTGCGGCGCGGGATCGGCAGGTTCGGGCAGCAAACCGCCCGACTGCTGCGCCACGCGGCGGTGAATCTGCCCGATCCAGGCGGCATCATCCAGGCCGCGCAGTTCCCCCATCGACAGATACACGGGGATATGCACGGGGGAATTGCGCAGCCGCGCCCACTGCCGCAGCAGCATACTGGACTTGCCACTGAGTCGCGGTCCGATCAGGGCGATATAGCTGCGCTGCGCGATCAAACGTTCCAGGGCGGCATCCGCCGGGCGCTCGACATACAGATGCGCGGCATCCGGCGGCAGCGGCCCCTGGGTATGAAACTGGCGAATTTCCGGCGGTCTATTTTCCGACATGAGTTATTTTCCCGCTTGTACAAATGTGGCGTCACGGCGCAGCAGCGTATGATCCAAACGCCCCCAGTATACACCGGGCCTCGCGGCGACCCCAAACCCCCCGATACGCCCGGTGCGTTCACTTCGCGTCAATGATCGGCGGGTTGTCCAGACCGTTATACAGGGTGATGAAATGATCCGGCCCCTTGACAATCGCCTCGCACAGCCCGGCGTCGCCG
>CAZMNL010000609.1:0-2528 GCA_964567525.1 uncultured Anaerolineaceae bacterium | reverse complement strand
GATGATACGCCGCACCGTGACCACCGCATCCTGATGCAGGCCGGATTCGAGTTGCAGTTCGGCCAGCGCATCGAGCTGTTCGACCGCTCGCGCGGTTTTGCCCATTTGCCGGTAAACCGCCGCCAACCGCGAGCGCAGCGCCATCGCGGAGGGATAGCGCGTGACCTGCTCTTCCAGCACGCGGATGATATCCCCGGCGCGGCGCTGCTGGGCATAGACGCGCAGCAGCCCATCCAGTTCGCGCACCGCGGACGCCGTATCGTTCAGCCGGTAATTGAGGTCCACCAGCGCGCGGCGGGCGCGTTCATCCTCTGCATCCAGGCGGCGAATCTGTTCGTAGGTGCGCATCGCGCCGCGCAGGTCAAGCCGCTGCACGTCGATTTCCGCCATCCGGTGCAGCAGGTGAATGATGCGTTCCTGCGGTTTTTCCTGTTCCTGGCCCAGTTCGATAGCGGCCTGGTTAGCGTTGCGCGCCGAGTCGAGGTCGCCTAGCTGGTAGTAAGCATCGGCAAGATCGCTGTACTGGTTAAACATCGCATCCCATTGTTCCTGGTGTTCGAGCAGGGCGATCAGGTTCTTGTGCAGCGCGATATCCATCGGCGCGATCCTGAGCGCCTCGCGCAGCGTCAGCACGGCGCGTTCCAGGTCGCCGCGCAGCTCGTACACTTCGGCGATCAGGTTGTATTTGATCATCGCGTCGGGAATGTGGTTGCGATCCAATAGGATTTGCCCGATACGCTGGTGCGCGGGCAGAAACTCCGGCGCGCTTTCCAGGATGAAGTGCGCCTGGTCCATCGCCAGCATGAAGAGGTGATTTTTCATGTAGCGGTCGATCAGGTTCAGCCCTTCGGTAACTTGATCGTCGATGTAGATCATCGTTTCGATCAGGTCTTCGGAGTTTTCGAGCGTGATCTCTTCCTCAAGCTGGCGGCGAGTCTTGGCGACGCGCTGCTTCCAGGAAGGCCCGGTCAGGCGTTGCAGGAAGGTTTCAGTCAGGCGTTGCAGCAGCATTACATCCGCCTGTTGGATGCTGCCCAGCAGCTTGTCATAGACACTGCTGATCTGGGCGGCCTCATCGCTGCCCATTGCCAGCCCGACATCAATCGTTTTGAGCGTTTGCAGCAGGTAACGGGCAGCGTCGCGCGGTTTGTCTTGCGCGAGATACGCCCGGCTGAGACCGTGCAGCGACCCCGCCGCGAGCCGGGGCGTACCGGTGACCCGTTCCAGGTGTTGGATCGCCTGGTCCCAGGCGTTCATTTCCAGGTGCAGCGCGCCCAGGTTCAGATCGATGGCTTCGTGCTGCAAATGGCCCGCCAACGCCCGCCGGTAGGACCCGATGGCCTCGGCGGTCGCGCCCCGGCGCTGCTGGTCGATGGCCTGGATCGCGTGCGCGCTGCCTTCGGAGAGTGCGCCGGATTCAAAAACGTGCATGGCGAGCGTTTCTAGCGCGGTTTCGACCGCTTCACCAATGGGGCCGCGCGGGTTGGCTTCGCCCAGTTCGGGGCGATCTTGCACTTCGCTGTCGCCCCAGGCATCTTCATCCGCTTTGGCTTTGGCGGCGGGCGTCCGCGATTGGGCGGTGTCGTCTACTTCCGGTATGATCAAGCGCCCGGCCTGGATCGCTTGCAGCGTGTTGAGCGTCTGCGGGTGGTTGGGGTCGATGCGCAGCGCGCGCTCAATGGCTTGCAGCGCAAGGTCGGAGCGGTCCATCTGCTGGAACTGGAACGCGAGCGTCAGGTATTGGCGGACCGCTGATTTACGCTGCCCGGTGCGCTCGTAGGCGAGCGCGAGCCGCTGGTGAATTTGCAGCAGGCTGGCGTTGAGGCTGGTGGCGCGCTCCCAGTTGCCGATGGCTTTTTCCAGGTCGCGCTGCCCCAGGTAGATTTCCGCGACGTTGACATACTGCTGGGCGGCTTCTTTGAGGCGGCCCAGGCGCTCCAACACGTCGGCGCTCTTTTCGAGCGGGATCGCATCGTCGGGCGCGAGCTGCTGCGCGCGGGTGTAGACTTTCAGCGCGTCTTCCAGGCGGCGGGCTTGCAGCAGCGCGAGTCCCAGGCTGTTATGCGCCGCCGGGTCTTCGGGGATTTCCTGTACGGCGCGGCCATAGGCGGCAATCGCCTTGTCCCATTCCTGGTCCCAGGCGGCGCTGTGTCCCATCTGCATCGCTTGTTCGTAGATTTTGCGGTTCCCTGGCATGGCGCGTTTTGTCCTTGCTCAACTGATGCGGCGATCACCACACCAATTTTATGATCAAACGCGGAATTATGCACGCCCGGTTTTTGGGGCGTGGCGCGGTTTTCGCCTGCGGCGGGGGCATTCTAACCGGGACGTTGGATTCCGGTTTCGGGGCGGACAGAAGTAAATGAAGGCTTGAGATCAGGTTGCGCGTTACGCTTTTTGGGGAAACCTCACCCCCCGGCCCCCTCTCCAATCGAGTTGGAGAGGGGGAGAAGAACGCTTTTTCCCTCTCCGTGAGGGAGAGGCACCCGGCTCCGCGGACTCGAACGTGTCCGCCCCTGAATCACAAC
>CAZMNL010000608.1:0-2537 GCA_964567525.1 uncultured Anaerolineaceae bacterium | reverse complement strand
CGGCCAGGGTGCGCTGTTCGTGTTCGGAGGCGAAGAATTGCGCGTTACGCAGCGCGACCGCGGCCTGGTCCGCGAAGGCTTGCAGGCGTTCGGCGTGGTGCTGGTCGAACGCGCCGGGTCGGGCGCTGTCCAGGTGCAGGATGCCGATGATGCGCCCCTCGACGCGGACCGGCGCTTTGACGGTCGAGCGTATCCAGGCTTCTTCGGGCAGTCCCAGCGCCATCCAGTCAGGGTTGGCGTGGGTATCCGAGAGCGCAAACGGGCGGCCCGTCTCAAACATTTCATCCCAGACCGGGACCTGATCGACCTCAAAGCGCAGGTTTTGCACCCACTCCGCCACCCCGTAGGTATCATAGCCATGCCCGCGCACCACGCGCGCGACTCCGTCTTCGATCAACATGATGTTGGCTGCGTCATGCGGGACCACCTGCTGCACGTTTGCCAGCACGAAGTCCAGCACGCGGTCAAAGTCCAGCGTGCTGTTGATCGCCTCGGCGGTGATGCGCAGCGCCTCGGCGAAACGGCGCGCGTCACGTTCGCGCGTGAAGAGCCGCATATTGCGCACCGCGTTTGCCACCTGGTAGGCGAAGGCTTGCAGGCGCTCGGTATGCTGCGCGCCGAAGAAACCTACTTCGGCACTGTACAGGTTCAGAAAGCCGATGATGCCACTTTCATCGCGCAGCGGGGCTATGATACAGGACATCTGCCACTCGGTTTCCGGCACAATCTGCCAGCCGGACTCCTGCGTGGTATCGTCAATGATCACCGGCTGCCCGGTGCGCAGGATGCGCTGCATGATCGCGTGCGTGGCGACCTCGAAGCGCAAATCCTGCTCGAAATTCACCGGTCCGTATTTCTCGTAGCCCGAAGCATGGATCACGCGCGCGATGCCATCCTCGATCAGCATCACGTTGGCGGCATCGTGCGGCAGCACGTCGTTGATCGACTCCAGCAGGTCTGCCAGCACGCTGTTGGGGTCCTGGGCGAGATTGATCGTCGCGGCGATGTCGCGCAGCGTTTCGGCGAAGTGGCGTTGTTCGCGTTCGGCGTCGAAGAGCTGCGCGTTGCGGATCGCAATCGCCACCTGGTCAGCGAAGGCTTGCAGGCGTGCGGCGTGACGTTCGGTGAAAAAGCCCGGCGTCATGCTGTCCACATTGAGGACGCCGACCATCGTATCCCCGACCATGATCGGCGCGCCCAGGTAGCCGTACAGCCAGTCCAGTTCGTCGGACTGTTCCCACTCCGTCGTGGCGTGGGTGTCGTTGATGATCACCGGCTGGCGGCTGTCCAGCATATGGCGGAACTTGGCGAGATGTTGCACGTCAAACTGCATCTGCTCGACAAACTCGGCGAGGCCGCGCGCGTCGAAGCCGCGATGCCGCACCACGCGCGCCGTCTGGTCGGCAATCAACATCACGCTGGCGGCATCGTGCGGGACCACGCGCTGAAGATTGTCCAGGATGCTGTCCAGCACCACGTCGCGCTCCAACGTGCCGTTCACGGCGGCGGCGATAGCTTGCAGCGCCTCGACAAAGGCACGCTGTTCGCGTTCGGCGGCGAAGAGCTGCGCATTCTTGACGGCGATGGCGACCTGTTCGGCGAACGCCTGCGCGCGTTCCACATGCTGAGGGGTGAAAAAGCCCGGCGTGGCGCTGTCGAGATTCAGCATACCGACAAATTCATTCCCGATGGTGATCGGCACCCCGATATACGAACGAATCCAGCGCGTTTCGTCGGTTTGTACCCAGTTCTCGCGCTGGTGCGTGTCGGCTACCAGGATCGAGTCGTGCTTGTGCATGGCAATCAGCAAGGTATCCTCTGCCCCGGCGGGCAGGCGCAGACTCTCGACGTGTTCGGCCAGGCCGCGCTCGGCAAACCCGCGATGGCGCACGATGCGCGCGACATCCGCTTCGATCATCATGATGCTGGCGGTATCGTGCGGGACCACGCGCTGAATGTTCGCCAACACGCGGTCCATCACTTCGTCGGGGTCCAGCGTGCTGTTCACGGCGGCGGTGATGGCTTGCAGCGCCTCGACAAAGGCGCGCTGTTCGCGTTCGGTGGCGAAGAGACGCGCGTTTTGCAGCGCGACCGCCGCCTGGTTGGCAATCGCCGAGAACATGCGCAGATCGTGATCGTCGAAGGCGTCCGCCTCGTAATGCTGCACGGCCAGCACCCCGGTCACTGTGCCGCTGTGGATCAGCGGCACATACATGCCGGTGCGCGGCTCCACCTCCGAGCCAAAGTGCATATAATTTCCCGGATCGCCGTTCTGATCGGTGTGCGGCAGGCGCACGATGCGCGGCTGCCCGGTGCGGACCGTCTCACTGTTCGGCCCGTCACCCAGCGGCATCACCGGTAATGCGTGCGGGTCCTGTTCCTGGTGGTCGGCGATCACAAAGTCGCAGCGCAAAAGCTGCGCCTCTTGATCATAGGCCGTCACTAACAGGCTGTCCGCGCCGAAGACCGGCTCCACCACTTCGCGGTAGAGCACGCGGTAGATTTCCTCGACATCCAGCGTGGCCGTCAGCCTGCGC
>CAZMNL010000607.1:0-2541 GCA_964567525.1 uncultured Anaerolineaceae bacterium | reverse complement strand
TTTCGGTTCAGAGCTGTGACGCCGTACCGGGTATAGCAGCCGTTTTTAATTCAGATGTTGTTGGCGGTGATGGGAATTACAGTTATTTCTGGGATGGCCTGGACGATTCTGCTGAGCCATTTATGACTATTACGCTCTTCCCTTTCTCCCTGACGACCTCCAATACCTCAACGGAAGAAAACCCGCTGTTGAGCTGGTTCCTTGATGATGGAACATACAGCGTTGAACTTACCGTTACAGATGGGAATGGTTGTACTGCTGTAGACACACTAATATTTACTAAAGATGGCTTAACAACTGATAATGTATCTGTTGTGTATTCAGATGCATGTGAGGGTTCAACTGTTACATATAGCGTAGGCTACGATGCTGATGCTAACTACGCATGGGAAGTGGAGAACGGAACCATTATATCAGCAATTACCGACACAAATGAGATTGATGTTATATGGGACCTGGCAGTTACAGAAGGTGTAGTAAGAACAAATATTACCGAGCCTTCAATATTCGGTGCTTGCGAATCTTCGGTTATTGACAGTGTGACAATACACCCCATCCCAACACCAGCTTTTGTTGCTCCAGTTGCGACCAGTACATGCTTAAATGCAATAGAAACCTATACCTTAACAAATACTTATGACTCTTACAGCTGGACTGTTACCGGAGGTAATATTCTTACCGGTGGCAGTGCTACAGATAATGATGTAACAGTGCAGTGGACATCTGCCGGAACGGGTAATGTTGATGTACAGGTTACCACTCTTGCAGGATGTCCTAATTCGGTTGATACCGATGTGGCCGTTTACGAGGTGACAGGCTCAATTGATTCACAGACAGATGAGAGCTGCACGGGTGCTTCCGATGGTGAAGTGACCGTTAGTGCCACCGGTGGCCTGGGCATACATGAACTGTCCATAGACGGGGGTCTTAACTGGGAAACATCCCCGCATACCTTTACCGGACTTACTGAAGGTAATTATACGGTTATTGCACGAGATGCACTGGGCTGTACAGATAATATACCGGTAAGTATCGTGCTTGCTGATGTCACACCCCCAACTGTTATATGCCAGGATATAAACGTTTACCTGGATGCTACGGGTAATGCTTCCATTACCGCTGCAGATGTGGATAACGGATCATTCGACGCCTGCGGAATACAGAGCATGGTTATTGACATAAGCACTTTCGATTGTAGTGATACCGGACCCAATAATGTTACTCTTACAGTAACTGACAACAGTGGCAACTCCGATGATTGTGTTGCTGTTGCTACGGTTATTGATACAATCAGCCCCTCACTAACCTGCCCGGGTGTGATAGATATAGAGTGTGCCGGCGATGTGCCTGCTCCTTACGCTGATTATGCAGCTTTGACAGCAGACGGCGGCTCAGCCTTTGATAATTGTGGTATAGACGGATCATCACTGGTTCATATTGGTGATGTTTCTGATGCTAGCACCTGTCCCGAAACGATTACAAGAACATACCAGATATCCGATGTAAACGGAAATACCGCAACATGTGACCAGACTATTATTATAGAGGACCTTACTGATCCTACAGCAAGTAATCCTGCACCAATCGATGTGGAATGCATAGGAGAGGTGCCTGCACCGGATGTTACAGTAGTGACAGATGAAGCAGATAATTGCGGAGGAGTGCCCGTGGTAGCATGGGAAAGTGATGCGTCAGACGGTAATACCTGTCCGGAAGTAATAACAAGAACGTATTCTGTAACAGACGATTGCGGTAATTCAATAAATGTTACCCAGACCATCACAATCCTGGATGTTACTAACCCGACTTTAACAGCACCTCCTGACATTAGTGTTGAATGCCTCTCTGATGTACCTGCAGCCTATGCTAATTATGTCCAGTGGACATCAGCAGGTGGATCGGCAGCTGATAACTGCGGAATAAATACTGCCAGCTTTACATTGGTTAACCAGGTGAGCGATGGCAATACCTGTCCTGAAACCATAACACGTATCTACCAGATAGAAGATAACTGTGGTAATATAGGAACAGTGGCACAGTCAATAGTGGTTGACGATGTAACACAACCGGTTCTTACTTCACCTGCTCCAATAGATGTTGAATGTAATTCTGACATACCCGCACCTTACGTAAGCGTGCCTGCCTTTGAAATGGCAGGTGGTACAGCAACAGATAACTGTGGTATAGATAATTCTAGCTTTACATGGCTGAGTGATGTATCTGACAGCAATACCTGTCCTGAAACAATAACAAGAACTTATGAGCTTGCGGATAACTGCGGTAATGCAAGCCAGGTTACACAGACGATCACTGTAAATGATGTAACTGATCCAACCTTTGATGCAGTTCCGGGTGATCTTACAGCAGAATGTGATATCTCAGAACAACCGGCTTATGCCGATTATGCTGAGTTTACTGCAGCCGGCGGCAATGCCGCGGATAACTGTGGTATTGATGCCTTAAGCTTTATACTTGTATCAGAGGTTAGTGACAATAACAGCTGTCCTGAAGTAGTTACCAGGACCTACCGCATAGCTGACG
>CAZMNL010000606.1:0-2543 GCA_964567525.1 uncultured Anaerolineaceae bacterium | reverse complement strand
GCCTCGGCGATCTGCTCCGATAAGACCGGTACGCTGACGCAAAACCAGATGACGTCGTCAAACTGTACGTGGATGACCGGCTGATTGATGTGACCGGGCAGGGCTATGTACCTGAAGGAACGTTGATGTTCGACGGCAGGCCGCTTGAATTGGACACGATACCAGATGCGCATTGGCTGCTGCGCGGTGGCCTGCTGGCGAGTGATGCGCGCTTGGAACCTGACGACAGCAGCAACGGGCACAACGGCTACCGCATGATCGGCGACCCGACCGAGGGCGCAATCGTGGTCGCGGCGGCGAAAACCGATCTCTGGCGTGATACGGTCGAGGCCGAATACCCGCGCGTAAACGAAATTCCGTTCGACTCGACACGCAAACGCATGAGCACGCTGCACCAGAATCCCAACGGCGGCGGCTATACGGTGTTCACCAAGGGCGCGCCGGAGATCGTGCTGGCGCACTGCGAGACGTGGCTTGAAAACGGAAAACTCGTGCCGCTGACACAGGATCAGCGCGACCGCGTGCAGCAGGTAAATCAGGATATGGCAAACCAGGCGCTGCGTGTGCTGGCCGTAGCCCAGCGCCATCTCGACCGCGTGCCGGATAAGATCACGCCGGAAAACATCGAGCAGGAATTGACGTTGATCGGGCTGGTGGCGATGATCGACCCGGCACGGCCTGAGGTCGCTTCCGCGATTGAAAAGGCACGCCACGCCGGAATCCGTACCGTGATGGTCACGGGTGATTATCCCGACACGGCGCGCGCAATTGCGGACCAGATTGGGCTGCGGCGCAAGGATGGGCGCGTGCTGCGCGGCGAAGAGATCGAGGCCATGAGCGATACGGAACTGGCGAACACGATTGACGAGATCGACGTGTTCGCGCGCGTCTCGCCGGAACACAAAGTGCGTATTGTGGAAGCGTTCCGCGCACGCGATCACGTGGTGGCGATGACCGGCGACGGCGTGAACGATGCCCCGGCCCTGAAACGCGCCAGCATCGGCGTGGCGATGGGCATCACCGGCACGGATGTCTCGAAGGAAACCGCCGATATGGTGCTGACGGATGACAACTATGTGAGCATTGTATCGGCGGTCGAGCAGGGGCGCGTGATCTATTCCAATATCCGCAAATTCGTGTTCTTCCTGCTGAGCTGCAACCTGGCGGAGATCGCCGTGATCTTTCTGGCAACCCTGGCCGGAGCACCTTCACCACTGACGCCGATCCAACTGCTGTGGTTGAATCTGCTGACCGACGGCGCGCCCGCGCTGGCGCTCGGCGTGGAGAAGGGCGATCCGGACATCATGGACCGGCCCCCGCGCCCGGTAAGTGAGCCGATCATCAACCGGGATATGCAGCTTGGCATGGTGGTGCAGACCATCGTCAAGACTGCCGCCACCCTGACCGCGTTTGCCATCGGGCGTTACCTGGATAGCAGCAGTTGGGAACTGGCGCGGACGATGGCGTTTGTCACCATTTCCGCTTCAGAACTGCTGCGCGCATACACGGCGCGCTCTGAATTTTACGCCTTACATAAAATTGGATTCTTCACAAACAAATATATGCAATATGCGGTATTTGCGTCAATTGCGCTACTATTACTGGTAATTTACATCCCGTTTTTGAGGGATATCTTCGACACCGTGACGCTGACTGCCGGGCACTGGGCCATTATGCTGCCGCTGATTGTGTTCCCGTCGGTGGTCGCAGAACTGACCAAATGGTATCTGCGTTGGCTGCACTTTGGACAAACGGAAACAGCCTGAGTGCGTTTCTTATGTAACATCATCAGGGCGCTGGGCCGGGCGATCTGTTCCCGGCCCAGCGCGTCTTGATCATCGCTCGAAAAAACGTATTGTGAAATTAATCACAAAGAACTGTAAAACGTGATACAAGCCTACTACAGCGACCATTTTGTGCTGCCCCTGCCAGAAGGGCACCGTTTCCCGATGCAGAAATACGCATTGGTGCGCCGGTATGCAGTGGAACGTAGTGTGCTGCACATTGATCACTTACATGTACCGGACGCGGCGACCGATGCGGAGATGCTGCGCGTCCATACGCGCGATTATCTCGACCGGGTTAAGCACGGAACGCTGACCGTCCGCGAGATTCGCCGGATCGGGTTTCCGTGGTCGCCGGGCCTGGTCGAGCGTTCACGGCGTTCTGTTGGCGGGACGATCTGCGCGTGCCGGGCCGCGATCAGTGGGCCTGAGGGCATCGCGGCCAATCTCGCAGGCGGCACGCACCACGCACACCCGGATTTTGGGGCGGGGTTCTGCGTGTTTAATGACGTGGCGGTCGCGGCGCGCGCGATGCAGACCGAGGGCCGGGTCCGGCGCGTGGCAATCCTGGACTGTGACGTACACCAGGGCGACGGAACCGCTGCGATCTTCGCTGAGGATGACAGCATATTCACGTTTTCGATTCACGGTGAGAAAAACTTCCCGTTCCGCAAGCAGCAGAGCGATCTCGATATCGGGCTCCCGCGCGCCATCGAAAACCGGCGTGGCCATGGGCACACCGCCCTGGAGGTTCTTCGC
>CAZMNL010000605.1:0-2545 GCA_964567525.1 uncultured Anaerolineaceae bacterium | reverse complement strand
CCGGTGCGCAAGCTGTGATCAGACACGTTTCTGTAACGTTTTCTGAAAAGCTATAAAAACAACACCGCAGTTTGAAACACTCTCTACCTTTGCAGATTTCCAGATTCACCTCACCCCATAACCCCGCGTATGCTGCGCATACGTCCCACACGCGGAGAGGGTGGCTCAAAGACGGCCCTTGACTCCCCCTCTCCACGCTCTGGATACCGTTGGCGAACCTGTTTTTTGTAGGGGCGGGTTTCCAAACCCGCCCTGGAAAACATGACAAACCACATCCTGAGAATCCGGCAAACCGATTTCGCCAACAATATTGCTCTGGAGAGGGGGAGCACAAGTTTGATCAAGTCCCCCTCTCTAGCTCGGCTGGAGAGGGGGACTTAGGGCGTGAGGTTTTCAAATGACCGCTGAATGCTAATCGCTGTTCGCTTCTGTTATTCCCCGCCGACTGGCGCATCGGGATGCACGGGCGCGACGTAGCGCACCGGGATCGGGTCGCCGATGCCGAAGTGCTCCGCCCAGAGCCGCTGGAACGTGCCGTCGCGGGCCATGTCTTGCAGCGTGAAGTTGACCAGCTCGCGGAAGGCGGCATCGTTGCGCGGCAGGGCAAAGGCCACCGGCACGGGATCGCCGAAGGGTGTGTCGATCAGGCGCACGCTGTTTTCGTAGCCGTCACGGATCAGCGCGGTCAGGCGCAGGCTGTCGCCGAACACCGCGTCAAGGTTGTTTTCGACGATCATGGTATACAGCGCGTTGTCCTCGTTCTGGATCGGGAACGGGTCGCGCACGTTCTGGCCCACGCCGAACGCATCCGCCAGCGCGCGAATCTTGTCCGCGTCGGGCGCGTCATCGGCAAAGTAGCCGATCCACCAGCCGGTACCAAGCATATCCTGGAAGCCGCTGACGATCTGCGAATTGCTCGGCACGGCGAGCCGGTCGCCGTGCAGGATGTACGGCTGCGAGTATTCGGCGCGGTCGGCCCCGTCCCAGCGCGGTGTGACGCCCACCGCGATATCGGCCACGCCGCCCACGACGGCATCGACTGCTGTCAGCGGCGAACCGGTCACGGACTCGATCTGCACGTTCCAGCGCCGCGCCATTTCGCGGATCAGCGCCTCGTTAAAGGCGTTGGTGATGCGGTAGAGCGCGTTGGGCGCTTCCTGTCCGAAGGGCACCAGCCCGGCGACACGCAGCGTTTGCCCTGCCGCGATACGGTCCGCGACAGACTGCGCAGGGTAGGGCATGTCGGTCGGGAAGTCGTCGATTCCGCGCGCATCGTCGAACAGCGCGTCGTAGATCGGGATCAACTGCGTGAAGTCGACCGGGTCCTCGTTGAACCACTCCGCGAAGACCGTTTCCAGGCGTCCGCTGGCTTTCAACCGCTGGATCGAGCGATTCAACAGGTTGCGCAGATTCACGTCGTGCTGGCGCGTCACGATGCTGTAATATTCGACCAGCACCGGCTCATCGATCAGTTTCATGCCCTGACGCCCGGCGCGGCGCAGACTGTCCAGCGGCCCGACCATCCCGGCAACCTCGCCGTTTGCCAGCGCATCGAGCGCGGCTTCCTCGGTGAAGTAGGTGCGCACGTCAAACGTCACATTGTTCTGCGCGGCCCAGTGGCGCAGCGCGCGCTCGCTGCGGCTGCCGATGGCGACGCTCACCGGCTGCCCGGCGAGGTCTTGCAGCGCGTTATACGGTGCATCCGTGAGCGTGACCATCATCTCGTAGTTGACGAAATACGGGTGCGAGAAATCGAAGCGGGCGTCACGGTCGCGCGCGTGGACCTGCTGGCCGATCAGCACATCGACGCGCTCGCCGAGCAGCATGTTATCGGCGTTGTTGCGCGTGACCTGGATGAACTCGATATCGATGCCCACATCGACGCCCAGGGCGCGCAGCACGTCGGTCTCGTAACCCTCGACCTCGCCGCGCTCGTTGAGCCACGAGAACGGGAATGCATTATACAGCGTCCCGACGCGCAGCCGGTCGAGCGTCCGCACGGCGGCCAGCGCCGACTGTGACGGCGGCGTGTAGGGCGTCGGCGTCAGGGTCGGCAGCGGAGTCGGCGGGACGAGCGTCGGCGCGGAGGGGGTGCTGGTCGGGTAGGGCGTCAGGGTGGGAGTCGCGGTCGCGTCGGGCGTGGCGTCTTGCCGCGCGGCAGTTGGCGCGATGCCTGCCGCGATCACGATCACGGCGGCGGTCAGGCCCACCGCGAGCGATAAAAGTTTCATCCAGTTACGGGCGTTGTTTCGCATAGTCATTTCCTATACAAACCGTGTTCGTCAATATAAGCCAGGACCGCGTCGGGGACCTGGTAACGCACGCTGTGGCCCGCCGCGATCTGGCGCGCGATGTCGCTGGCGGCGATGTCGATCAGCGGGGCCGTCACCCAGTCGATCCGGTCGCGCAGACCGGGAATCTGCTGTTCGAGCGCGTCGAGATCGGGCGAGGCTCCGGGGCGGCGCATAACCGCCAGCCGCGCCAGCGTGATCAGCTCGTCCGGGCGGGACCACGTGGGCAGGTCGCGCAGCGAGTCCGCGCCGAT
>CAZMNL010000604.1:0-2547 GCA_964567525.1 uncultured Anaerolineaceae bacterium | reverse complement strand
AAGTGCGACCAGCTCGGACAGGGATACCTCTGCGGTGAAGCCGACGATGCTGTAGTTGCTCTTGTGGACTTTGAGCAGCAAGCCGGTTTTCTCGTCGATGGCGGCTTCGTAGTCTTGCACGTGGGTTCGGTTCGTGGTGCCGACCTCTTTTAAAATGGCCCCGCTTTTGGCCATGACATCCGGAATGCGAAAGGCGCCGCCGATTTCCACCAGCTCTCCGCGGGAGACCACCACCGACCGCCCGGCGGCCAGGGTATCCAGCGCAAGCAGCACGGCGCCGGCATTGTTGTTGACGGCCATGGCCGATTCGGCGCCGGTGATTTCGCAAAGGATTTCCTCCACCGCGCTGTATCGGGAGCCTCGACGGCCCGCTTCCAGGTCGTACTCGAGGTTGGAATAGCGGCTGGATATCCGGACCAGGTTCTCTATGGCGGCTTCGGCCAGAAGGGAGGTCGATGATGTCCAGGCCGTGTTTATCGTCGGTCACGATGCGCACGATCACACCGCGTTCGTGGGCACGGATCAGCGCGTCCGTCACCGGCTCGGAGTTGAGTTCGAAGATCGCCGCGTCGATACGCTGCTGCGCGCCATCGATGGCAGCGACCAGCGCGTCTTCAATGGGCGCGTCCTGGAAGTCTTCCGGGTCGCGTGAGTTGATCGGGGACGTGAAATACAACTGGAACCAACCGCCATCATAACCACCGGGAATCTCGCGCAGTTCCACCGGCGTGATGTCGCCCAGGTCCAGCGGCGGCGCGCCGGTATCGATGGTATCTGCGGTGTCGCCACCATCCTCGATATTGAGGATATCAATACCGAGCGCGAACTGTGCGAACAGGGCAATGATCAGGATCAGCAGGCCGCTGATGCCGCCCGCGATGGTACGCTGCGTATTGGAACCGCTGCCGTTACTCTTGCTCATGATTCTCTCCTGTTGGGGATGAAGGGGCTTCTTCGCTTGTACTGTTTGCCGACCGGCCCGGCAAGCCCGGCGGCTGTGAAACCGCCGGCGAATCCGACGATGGCGACCAGTCCGGCAGATCGACCGCATCACTCAGCGGAGTGACCGGGGGCGCAGCAGGGCTGAAACGCTGCAACAGGTCGCGCAGCAGTTCGTCATCGCTGCGATCCGCGTGGCCCGCGATCCAGGCCGAGATTGCGTCCTCGGACATTACGGGCGCGCCCTCTCCGTAAACCCGTTCGCTGGTCTTGTTGAGACGTTTAAAGACCTTGTCCAGCCAATCCGCGCCCTGTTTATGACGATGAACAACCGCGCGACTGATCACCGTCATCAGCCGCACCAACGCGCCCGCGTAGGTATTGACGGTTTCCTCGTCCAGGTCGGGATTTTCCGCAACCAGCCGGGCGGCAAGCTGCGCAGCCTGGGTACGGCCCCACTCGATCAGCGCAATGGCGCTGTCATCATACAGCCCCTCGCGGATACTCGAGTCGGTGGCGATCACGTCCTGGATGATGGTGGTCCACTGGGAAACAGCATCAGAGTTTGCGTGTGACATGGTGTGTATCTTTCTGCTCATCGGCCCCACACGGTACTTACCAGCAGATTCTAGCCGCAGCACGGGTAAAGGGCAATTCGGCGGGTGGGGTGGTGATCCCTCATGCGATTTATGACCTGAACCGCAATACCGGGTATATCAACCTGGGGACGAGCAAAGATACCAGTGAGTTCGCCTGTGATAGCCTGCGCAATTGGTGGTACAACCAGGGGCAATTCGATTATCCACAGGCCACCTCGATCCTGATTCTGTGTGATGGCGGCGGCAGCAACGCCTCACGTCATTACCTCTTCAAGTTTGAGGTCCAACGTTTGGCTGATGAGATCGGCATCGAAATTCGCATCGCGCATTACCCACCCTATACGTCCAAATACAATCCGATTGAACATCGTCTCTTTCAGCATGTCACGCGCGCCTGTCGTGGGGCGATCTTCTCAAGCCTTGAAGTTGTCAAGCGGTTGATGGCGCGAACGAAAACCCGGCAAGGTTTGCCCGTGACCGTGCAAATCATCGACAAAGTCTACGAAACCAGGCGCAAAGTCGCTGCATCATTCAAGCAAAATAAGCCCATTCTGTTCGATGATGTGTTGCCGCAATGGAATTATCGCGCTGTACCCAATGCTCAAGTTGTTTGAGCTTTGTCCCTTGATATGAATTGCTTTCCAGTGCGCTAAGGCTACGCCAAGAAAATAATTACCCCATCCCCCACAACCCCTTTCCTCAGTGAAGGGGAGCAAAGGCCAACGCATTTGGGTGATTTATTTCCTGGATCAGCCTAAGATCGCCCAGTGCGCCCAATCCGGGCAAACTGAGCAAGTCCAACGGGGAAAATCCATCGATTTGACCCGTCTGAGCGCATTCCAGCCATCGCCGGACCTTCCAATCGCGATCGGCACCCCCTTCGGCACATCTCCAAATTATCTTACAGCTTCGAATAGAGGACCAAGCTGCGTTACAATAGGGACCAGTAACGTATGATGTACGGACGAGGATCATGCATATTCTGCACGGCACCTGGCTGCTGACCCAT
>CAZMNL010000603.1:0-2552 GCA_964567525.1 uncultured Anaerolineaceae bacterium | reverse complement strand
GACGTGATCCCGGTCGAGAGCGGCAGCAAGACGCTGAAGGACGCGATCAACGAGGCGATCCGCGACTGGGTGACGAACGTGCATAACACCCATTACCTGCTCGGTTCCGCGCTGGGGCCGCACCCCTACCCGCTGATAGTGCGCGAGTTCCAGAGCGTGATCGGCATCGAGGCGCGCGAACAAATGCAGGAGATCGCCGGGCGGCAGCCGGACGTGTGCATCGCGTGCGTGGGCGGCGGCAGTAACGCGATTGGCCTGTTCCACGCTTTCCGCGACGATGAAGGCGTAGACCTGATCGGCGTCGAGGCGGGCGGTCACGGTGTGGCGAGCGGCCAGCACGCGGCGCGTTTCTCCGATCCGGCCATCGGGCGGCCCGGCGTGCTGCACGGCACGCGCTCGTTTGTGCTGCAAACCGCCGACGGTCAGATCATGGAGACGCACAGCGTCTCGGCGGGTCTGGATTATGCTTCAATCGGACCGGAGCACGCTTACCTGCGCGCGCTGGAACGCGCCTTTTACACCGTCGCGGACGATGACGAGGCGCTGCACGCCTTCCAGGTGCTCAGCGAGTACGAGGGCATCATCCCCGCGCTGGAAAGCGCGCATGCCGTCGCCGAAGCGATCAAGCGCGCGCCGCAGATGCCAAAAGACGCGATCATCCTGATCAACCTCTCCGGGCGCGGCGACAAAGACCTGGACACGGTGATCAGCGAACTGGAGAAACGCGCATGAGCAACCCGGCGAACACGCACACCCCCGTACAGACTGGCCTGGAACACATCGCCGCCATGTTCGCGCGCGCGGAAAATGAAAACCGCGCGGCATTCCTGCCGTATTTTCCGGTGGGCTACCCGACCTACGACACCTCGCTGGACGTGATCACAGCGCTGGCGGAAGCAGGCGCGGACGGCTTCGAGATTGGCATCCCGTTCAGCGACCCGTTAGCGGACGGGCCGACGATCCAGGCGGCGACGCAGGTCGCGCTGGAAAACGGCGTCACGGTGGCGCGCTGCATCGATGCAGTGCGCGATCTGCGCGCGCGCGGCGTGACGCAGCCTTTGCTGCTGATGGGTTATCTTAACCCACTGCTGGCCTACGGGCCGGATCGCTTCGTCACAGATGCCAAAACCGCCGGGGCCAGCGGGATCGTGATCCCCGACCTGCCGCCGGAAGAAGCGGAGTTGTTCAGCGCGGCGTGTGCGCGGGAAGGGCTGGCGCTGGTGTTTTTCCTCGCGCCGACCAGCAACGCCGGGCGGATCGCGCTGGTGGCGCAGCAGGCCAGCGGGTTTATCTACGTGGTGTCGGTCACGGGCGTGACCGGCGCGCGCACGGAACTACCGCCCGAAGTCGCGGACTTTATTGCGCAGGTCCGCGCGCAGACCGGTCAGCGGTTGGTGCTGGGTTTTGGCATCAGCCAGCCGGAACAGGCCCAGCGCATGAACGGGCTGATGGACGGTTTCATCGTGGGCAGCGCGCTGGTGCGTGCCGCCGGGGAAAGCGTCACAGCGGTGCGCGATCTGGGCGCGAGTCTGCGCGCGGCGCTGGATACCGGTCAACTGCGCAAATAGGCGTCAATCGCGGCGGCGGCTTCGCGCCCGTGCTGGATCGCCCACACGACCAGCGACGCACCGCGATGGGCGTCGCCCGCCGCGAACACGCCGTCAACGCTGGTGCGGAACCGGTCATCAATGGCGATATTGCCGCGCTCGGTGATGTCCAGCCCCAGGTCGCGCACCAGGTCATGCTGCTCGACCTGCACGAACCCCAGCGCCAGCAGCACGAGATCGGCTTTGAGGTCGAACTCCGAGCCGGGCACGGGATGCAGTTCATAGCGGCCATTGTTGGGGGTCCACTCCACGCGCACCGCCATCAAGCGCCGCACCTGTTTGGTCTTCTTGCGCGCCTCAAACGCGGTGGTCTGGACGTTAAACACGCGCGTGCAGCCCTCTTCGTGCGAGGTTGAGGTTTTGTACAGGCGCGGGACGGCGGGCCAGGGCTGGTCACTGGGCCGCTGGCGCGGCGGTGCGGGCAGGATTTCGATCTGCGTGACGCTCTTCGCGCCCTGGCGGTTGGCCGTGCCCACGCAGTCCGAGCCGGTATCGCCACCGCCGAGCACGATCACGTGTTTGCCCTCGGCGGTGATGCGATCACCGGGCGCGCACGGGTCGCCGCGCAGCGCGCGGTTTTGCTGTTCGAGATATTCCATTGCAAAGTGGATGCCGTGCAGATCGCGGCCCGGCACGGGCAGGTCACGCGGCACGCGCGCGCCGATGGCGATACACACCGCGTCGTATTCCCGCAATAGCTTACGGGCGGGCAGGTCTGCGCCCACGCGCACCCCGGTGCGAATTTCCAACCCTTCCTGCTGCATGATCGTCACGCGGCGGTCGATGATGCGCTTTTCCAGCTTGAAGTCCGGCACGCCGTAGCGCAGGTAGCCGCCCACCGCGTCCGCGGCTTCGAACAGCGTCACGGAATGCCCGATCTTGCTGAGCGTGTCGGCGCAGGCCAGCCCCGCCGGGCCGCTGCCGATCACGGCCACCCGTTTGCCG
>CAZMNL010000602.1:1523-2558 GCA_964567525.1 uncultured Anaerolineaceae bacterium | reverse complement strand
AGGCTGATCCAGGAAATAAATCACCCAAATGAGTTGGCCTTTGCTCCCCTTCCCTCAGGGAAGGGGTTGTGGGGGATGGGGTATTATTTTCTTGGCGTAGCCTAAACGGACGGGACAATTTCAGTATAGCATGAATTGACGCTATTTTAATTACAATAATCAATACGCTGATACTGAGTTTTGTCACAAGAGAGACAAGTGTGTTGAAATTGTATCGATTGTATTATAACAACTGATTGAGGAGGAGGGGCGCGTGGTGCTACGCCCCCGAAGCATATACCCGGCGTGCGCTCTGCCCGCTAGCGGGCGCTGTGATTGCCGTCGTTGGTGGACGTGATCGGCGGCGCATCGGTGGAGCCGGTTTCGACCAGCCGCGTGATCTCGCGCAGCGACAGCCCGACCAGGCCCATACGCTCCAGCGTGCGCCCCCGGTGGCGGTAGTCGGTCCCGTCGATCACACACGCGAGTTGGATCATCGCCTCAATGCCCCATACATCCACGCCGAAGCGCTTACCAAGTTCGGCTATTGGCACCAGGCTGTAGGGTACGTCCTCGAAGATGTAGCGGTGGCGCAGCGTGCGCGGGGCCATGATGCCCTTGTAGCCGGGGTTATCGTGGATCGCTTCGTAGAGATTGTTACCGTGTGCGGAATACGCGCGCGTCAGCCATTCGCGCGCACTCTGCGCCCGGACGCCCATCGCTGAGGCAATCGTCACGCGCTCGCGGTCCACCCGTTCGAGCACGATCCCGGTTGAGGTCGTCACGCCGTCGATGTAGAACTCGAAGTTGCCGCCCGTCGCCTCGATCCACCCGGCATTGAGCAGCGCCAGAGTCGGGTGAAAGACCGCGCCCATGTTGTTCAGGCTGGTGTAAAGCACGTTTTGCGCGGGGATATACTGCGGGTAGACCTCTTGCAGCAGGTCGAGTACCTCGTGGGTGCGCGTGGAGGGCAGCGCCGCCAGCGGCACGGTGTTCTTGCGCTGGAAGATGTACGCCTGCGCCGGGCCAATGCTGCGGCTGGCGAACAGGAACGTT
>CAZMNL010000602.1:935-1513 GCA_964567525.1 uncultured Anaerolineaceae bacterium | reverse complement strand
CCGCCTCAGAGATGATCACGTCCGCCGTGCAGCCTTGTTGTACCAGCGTGTGCCGGAACTCGAACGCGCCGCCCGTGCGCCCTGGGTGCAGGATGATGATCTGCCCGTCTTGCAGGTGCGGGGCCATCTGCACCGCTAACTCGTGGTGCGCCGAAGCCGGGACGACGATCATCAAGAGTTTGGCGTCTTCCAACGCATATTTCATATCGCTGGTGATCGCTACCAGCGGGCCGAAGACCTGGTGCCCGTCTTCCAGGGTGACTTCGATGCCGCCGCGCTGGTCAACCGCCGCGATATTTTCGAAGGTGCGGTTATACAGTCGCACCGCGTAGCCCCGGACGGCAAGATCGGCGGCCATCGCTTTTCCGCCGTGTCCTGCGCCGATAACGGCAATCTGGAGTTCCTGTTCTGTCATAAGTTTAACCCTTTTCTCTAATGACTCTATTCCCTTGCGCGCCGGAGAGGACATCTCCGCTTGAGCGCGGGGCATTGGTTACAGGTCAACCTTGCGGGCGGTGGCGTGCTCCAGAAGAATCCGGCCACCATCGGCAGATTCCAGTCCGGCAATTATTTTAAGC
>CAZMNL010000602.1:0-925 GCA_964567525.1 uncultured Anaerolineaceae bacterium | reverse complement strand
CAGGTCAACCTTGCGGGCGGTGGCGTGCTTCCGCAGAGGGAGATAGTCCGCGTTCCCGTATACAATTGGGTCTGGACTTTTGGGAATACGCACGGGTACGTGATGGCTTGATTATACCCAAAGAATAGGCATTCCGTCTAAATTCGGTTAAATGGGTGTAGGGGAGAGAGAAGAAGGTGAGCGGGCCACAAAGGGGGCGGGCGCTCCTGATAACAGGATATGGTCCTGACGCCCCGGAACTTAGCCCCATTCCGGTACATGGACTCGTGGTCACCGCTCAGCTATAAGTATAAAAAACAATCGGCCTCCGGTCAAGCGTGATCGGGCGCGGGGTGCATTCCAGCCCTTGACGCGAGACGCGCGCGGGGGCTATAATGCTCGCAGAGGGTGGCTAGCTCAGTTGGTTAGAGCACTTCCCTTACAAGGAAGGGGTCGGGGGTTCGAGTCCCTCGCCACCCACACGCGAAAACGCCCGGCACGCGATCTGCTGCCGGGCGTTTTTTTTGCATGCGGAAAAATACGGTGATCATCCCCCGCCTGCCGCCCCGGTCAGCCCCGCTTGAGCGGGGCTTTCGAGCGATAGCCCGGCGCTTTAGCGCTGGGCGCGCGTGACACGCGCGCTCAGCCCCCCCCCTTACGGAACCACGTCCCCGCTGATGACGGGTGAGGCGGGGCACTCACCGGACGTGCTGACCGTCGATATCTCGCTGGACACCCACCCGGTTTGACCGTCGGCATCCACGCGCCACCATGTGCCGTCGGCATTCTGCCCCGTGACCGGGAACACGTCGTTGGGTGTGGCGGCTTCCAGCACGTCATAGCCGACGCCCGGCCCGGTGCGGATATTCACCTCGGCGGTGAAGCGCACCCAGCAGGCCGCCTCGCGCACACCGTCCGGCAGGTAGGCCGTGTCCGGTTCTCCGGA
>CAZMNL010000601.1:0-2558 GCA_964567525.1 uncultured Anaerolineaceae bacterium | reverse complement strand
GGGCGACTGTCCCGACGTGGCCCAGGATAACCCGGTCTGGCTGCTGGGGATGGGCGTGGCGGACTACGGCAGCGCGGAGAGCGCCGAAACCGCCGTCTTCGACGTGGAACGCGCCGATACGCTGGTCGCCAACGGGCTGTACCGCGAATGGCTCGACGCTGGCCTGATGCCGGGCCGCATCTACGTGCGCGAAGATGCCGAATCGCACCTGTGCGACGATACGGGCATTTACTACCGCTTCGAATATCCCTACGGACGCTACATGCTGGTGACGGAACTGGTGCTGGATTCGGCTTACGTCAACGACGAGACAGAACCGACTCCCGAACAGTTTTTGGCGTATGTGAGCCAGGAAATTCTGTTCAACACGATCAGCGGCACGCTGGAACGCGGTAACGCGCAGAACGCGGGCGAGTAGCCGGTTTTACCTCACCCCCCTCAGTCCCCCCTCTCCAATCGAGTTAGAGAGGGGGGAAGCCGCGCACCGGCTCTGTAGGGGCGGGTTTCCAAACCCGACCAGCAGGGGGTGAGGGCCAACGCGGAAACCGCATCACGATCAGGCAAAAGGACGCGAGCATGAAATACCAGACGATTGTCAACGGGCAGAGCTTCGATATCGAGATCAACGAAGACGGGCGTATCCTGGTCAATGGCGAGGCGCGCGTGATCGACTTCCGGGAACTGCGCGCCGGGGAACTGTACTCGATGCTGCTCGATCATTACAGCTATGAAGCGGTGGTCGAGGAACGCGACGAGCGCTTTCACGTGCTGATCGCCGGGGAAATGTACGAAGCCAGAGTCACCGACGAGCGCAGCCGCCGCCTGGAAAGCGCGTTCATGGCGTTCGGTGACGCGGGCAGCGAGGTGCAGATTCGCGCGCCCATGCCCGGCCTGATCGTGCGTGTGCCGGTGGATGAGGGCCAGGAAGTTCACAAGGGCGACACGGTCGTGATCCTGGAATCGATGAAGATGGAGAACGAACTCAAGTCCCCGCGCGATGGCACGGTGCGCCACATCAACGTGGCGGCGGGCGACAGCGTGGAACAAAACCGCGTGCTGGTCACAATTGCGTAGGGGCCTCGCCCGACGGCGAATCCGTCGGCTGCATCGCCTGAAAGGTTCGTCGCGCGCTTCCCCCCTCTCCGCGTGTGGGTTAGCATGACCCACAAATGCGCCCATAGCGGTCAAGATAATGTGGTGATCGCCCTTCGCCCGGCGATCAAATCGCCGGGCTATAGACCTGCTGGACCGCCAAGCGGCCCGCCCGTCGCACGTTTAACCCCGTTTACGGGGTGGCTGGTAGGTAGCCCGACGAACGAACCGCAGGTTCGCGTGACCGTCGGGAGGCGGTGACACCTGCGCTTCCTGACATGCGCCAACAACGTATGGGTCATGCTAACCCGCGCGTGGAGAGGGGGGATCAGGGGGGGGTGAGGTTCCCCCTACGACTCCCCGCGCTCCGCCGCCTGTAACAGCGCATCGAGCGTTTGCAGCGTCAGCAGGTTACGCACGGTGAACCCGGCTTGCAGGTTATCCCCGATGAAGTGGCACGCCGCGCCGCTGGCCGGGGCGCTCATGTGCGTGGTGTCGTCGGGATCAACGCCCTGGTTGGGCAGCGGTTCCAGCGCGCGCCACAGGTTGATCAGCGGCACGTCGTAATCCTGCGCGATCTGCGCCACCACCTGGTTATACAGCACGGCCTTGTCGGGGAACTCCGGGCGGTGGGGGAAGGTGCTCAGCACGGGCAGCGCCCCGCCGCGCATCGTCTCCACGACGATCCCGCGCAGAAAATAATCGAACTGCGCCGCGTCCAGGTAAAACACGTCATTGGTCCCGAACATGATCAGCGCCACGCTGGGACGCATCAGGCGCAGCTCGCACCCCAGCGGCGTTTCGCCCGGCTCGCAAAACGCCGGGTTCGCCCACAGGCTGTCGAGCAGGCTCGCAGCGTTGAAGCCACCCGCCGCCGCCTGGCTCAGCCGCGCGAACGGGTTTTCCGCCGCCGCCGCGTAGTGATCGATCACCGGCTGCAAGCCCGCATACTCGCCGAGCGTGTAATCCCCCTCACCGATAGGGCGCAGAAAATAGGCGTTGTCAGTCATGCAGTCGCCGACCTTCACGAAACTGTGCGGGTCACTGCCGCGCGCGATGCCGTTGGCGTAGATCGCCAGCGCGTTGTCGCTGATCTCCGGCACGAACGGCAGCGCGTATAAATCCAGCGCGGCGACGCTGGCCTCGTCGAGCGCGCCCTCGACCGGCGCTTCGACCGGGATCGCCGTCGGGGGAGGATCGTCCTGCGCGCCCACGCCGCCCGGCCCGATCAGGCTCACGGCAGCGACCATGATCACCGCGCCCAGACTCAGCGCGATCCAAACACGAAAAGTGGTGTGCATAGGGGAGTCTCCGTTGATTATCTGCGTTGTGCGGCGAGTCTACACCGGGCGCGGGTTGGTGTAAAGTCTGCGCGGTACGGGTGCGTTTCAAATTCGGGGCAAAAAGAACTACCACAGAGTACACGGAGGACACAGAGATTTTTAAGGAAAAAAAGAGGCTGCCAG
>CAZMNL010000600.1:0-2570 GCA_964567525.1 uncultured Anaerolineaceae bacterium | reverse complement strand
GAGACGAGTCCCGCGTCGTCGCGGTCGGGATAGTCGGCCTGCGCGTAGCGGTCCTGCGTGATCACCGCCCAGATGACATGATCTTCCATCTGCACGGTGGGCATCACCACCGACCACAGCCGCACCCCCGCATATGGGCGGCGGTTGATCGTGCGCTGCACGATCTCCGAGAGCGACGCGCCGAACGTCATGAGTTCCTGCGCGGTGGTGAGCGTCCCGGCGGTGACGTTGTCTGTGCGGAAGCACAGCGTATCCGTCACCAGCCCGGTCAGCAGGCACAGCGCGGTATCGGCGTCCAGCGGGATCGCCATTTCGCGCAGCCAGTCGCGCACGCCTTCCGCCGCCGCGACCGTGCGCGGATCGACGAGATTCGCGTTGCCGAACAGCGTGTTCGTGCGGTGGTGGTCCAGGTTGACCAGCGGCGCACCCGTCGCGCGCGCGGCCTTGCCGGCTTCCCCCATGCGCGACTCGTCGCCGCAGTCCACCGCGATTGTCAGGTCAAGAGCGAGCGCCGCGCCGTTTAGCTGCGCGTGGACGTGTTCCGCGCCGGGCAGAAAGTCGTATTCCGGCAGCACGCCGCCGTCAACGGCGGTGATCACGTCTTTGCCCTGACGTTGCAGGGCGCTCGCCAGCCCCAGCATGGAGCCGAAGGCGTCGCCGTCCGGGTTGACGTGCGTCACGATCAAAATGCGCTGCGCCTGCGCGACCAGCGCGTTAGCTTCAGGCCATTGCAGGGTTGTCACTCTTCGTCTTGCTCCTCGTTGATGGGCGGGGCGGTGTCCGGGGCGGGGTTTTCGTCCGCCGGGATATCCAGGTCTTGCAGCAGTGTGTCGATGCGCTCGCCGTGATCGATGGACACATCCCAGTGGAAATGCAGCTCAGGCGTTTTACGAAAACTGGTACGTGCGGCCAGCTCGCGCCGCAGGAACCCGCTGGCGCGGCGCAACCCCTGCATGATCGCGTCGGGGTCTTCCAGGTCATGCACGTAGATATCGGCATATTCGATCTCGCGGTCCACCTTCACATCGGTGATCGTTACCCCCTGGATGGCCGGGTCGGTGACTTCGGTCATCAGCAGTTCGCTGATGATCTCCTGAATGAGCCGGGCTGCACGTTCTTGTTTGATGGTCATGATTTACCTCCGGTAATCAGTGGTCAGTCTTCAGTGGTCAGTGGTCAGTTGTGCCGGGAAGCTTCGCCCGGCCCTGAACGGACCGGGCTATATATCGGCCACCCCGTAAACGGGGCTAAACAGGCGATCAGCGGGCCGCTTTGCGGTCCAGCGGACATGTAGCCCGACGGATTCACCGTCGGGCGAGGCGCGATCACCGCACCCGTTCAAACACCCTCACCCTTAACTTGACGCGCATCGGGCGTATTGCAATACGTCCCTACGGTGAATGTCCCTGCAACCCCGTTTCCCGTGCCTGCCAATCGGCGCACAACACCGAATTCCGAGTCGTGAAATTGCCCGCTGAAAACTGCCTACTGAAAACGGTTGACTCTCTACTTCACTACGCCCGCAGCACGTCCAGCGTCTCGACAAATGCGGCGCGCGCGCTGTATTGGGCGGTCCATCCGGCGGCGCTGAGCTTGCTCACATCCAGCGGCGCGCCCCGGTACAGCGCCCGCACCCACAGCGGCGGCGTGCGCCAGCGCAGCCAGCGCCAGCGCACATACGCGCGCACCACCAGCCAGGGCAGGGGCGTGCAGGCGTGCTGTTTGCCGGTCAGCGCGGCGATATCATTGAAGCTCAGGCCGTGCGCTGCGGCTACATTATACACCCCCGGCAGGTCATTTCGCAGGGCGAAAACCAGCGCATCGACCAGATCGTCTTCGTGGATCACGGAGAGCGCGCGCTGTTCGTATCCGCAGGCCAGCACCGGCTCGCCTGTGAACTGGCGCAGCAGCGCGAGATGGTGCGGGCCGCACAGCCAGCCCGCCCGGTAACGGGTCAGCGTGCCGGGGTAGTCCTCCGCGAAGAGGTCCAGCACGTCCGCGAGACGGGCGCGGCTGCGCGCGTAGGCGCTGGTGACGTGCCCGCCGCGCACCGGGGCCGTTTCGCGCACCGGGTCCGGCGGCTGGATGCCGTACAGCGCGGCGCTGTTCGCCACGACCAGCTTAGTGACCGGGGCGGCGGCGCAGGCGTCCAGCACGGATTGCACGGCGCGGATACGGCCCGGTTCGGCGGCGCGGTCGTGCCAGCGCGGGGGCCATGCCAGCCCCGGCAGGATCACGGCGGCGTCGATCTCGTGCAGGGCGGGCGTCCATTCCGGGCGGTCAAACCCGGCGCGGATAAAGCGCAGTCCCTCCACCGGGGGGTAACACGCGCGGGGGTCCAGCCCGGTCACGGCGCTGATGTCCGGTTCGTGTACCAGCCGCGCCGCCAATCGCCGCCCGATGCGGCTGGCGACACCTGCAATCAAGATGCGCATAATCAGGTCCTGAGTGATAAGCTGTAAGCGATAAGCAGAGGCGGTTTGTTGGCGAACTAAGAAGCCTCACCCCCCGGCCCAATACGCATTAAGGTAAGCGTTTAACGGGCTGTTTCCCGGTTCACCTCACCCCTA